>JANOIH010000033.1:0-15874 GCA_031407385.1 Candidatus Altimarinota bacterium
ACTATCCGATTGAAACCAAACAGATCTCAACTTCTAACAAACCATACTTACTTCTTCTGTCCTCTCCATCTCAATAGTCGTAGACCCTTCTAGGGTCTTTTTGCTAAAGCCACCCCCTTTGGGGGTGGATAGTTACTATGAGCAATGTTATTACTGCAGATATCACACTCAATACTAAATTTATAACATATACCATTATCCGTAGTTCCATATCTAATAGTTGCATAATAGAGTATGAACATGAGACTGGTATAAAGTAGTAAAAAATACTTGAAGTTACACAAATAAGAACAAATAACTGATTATTAGACATAAATAATCTTTCTATGTTTTCCCCCAGCCAGCACGCCTACGGGGAAAGTTGTTAAAAAAAGTTTTTCAGAACTTCCTCATCGGTCGTAACCAACTTATATGCGATATTAGTATTTATACATATTTTGTCAAATACAAATTCGCCTGGATTTTTTAGAGAAAAAGTGTATTTTGGTTCCATTCCGTAGTTTCTGTCATGTCGAAGTATGAGACATCTTGCTCTATGATGTATCTGGGCAGGATTTCTCCTATCGTCGAAATGACAGAATCCACAAGAACCTTATAATTATGAATACAGAACTTTTTACATCACATGGTTTCGAGCTCTCAGATACAGAACTCGCTCAGTTTCAGAGTTTTCTCTCACTCTTCATGACATACAACGGACATACCAATCTGTCTGCCATCCGCGATGAGGAGGGGATTGTGGAGAAGCACTTTGTGGATAGTCTCTACTGAGTGAGTATCGTGAGTGAGATCATCGAGCATATATCGACTACGCCAGTCAGACTCCTCGATATATGATCAGGATGAGGTTTCCCAGGTATCCCACTGAAGATCGTCATGCCAGAGCTCCAGGTCACTCTCCTCGACTCAGTAGGGAAGAAGGTGAGGGCTATGAGTCACTTCATCGAGAAGCTAGAACTCGATGGTATCACTGCGATCCAGGAACGAGCGGAGGTGCTCGCGAAGAGTCCAGATCACAAGGGGCAATACGATATCGTCGTGTCACGTGCGACGGCATATATGACGGAGATACTGACTTGGGCAGAGCCTTTTCTTACCAAGACTGGACGTATCGTCCTCTATAAGATGCCATCAGACGATGAGAAACAGGAGATCAAGCGTGCCTGCAACACACTCCGTCTCTCACTCGAAGGGGAACTGGAGTACGAGCTCGCGCTAAAACCACGGATACTATATACCTTCGTCCGCAGGAAATAAGTACCGAGACACTGCTCGGGGTATTCTTATCTCTGCAGTCACCTACAGAAAAGTAAAGGCAAAATAGAAAATCGGGTTTGCAAGAGGGCTCTCTATTTTATATACTGGGCTTATTATTTTTCTAACTTATTTTGTACATGTTTTCTTTTAATCGTGAGCAGGCATCCTCCTCAGCTGGTTCAGCTATCGTCTGGACATGGGTCGCGTTCGCTTCGTTCTATACACTCTATTCTCTCTTCTTCGGAGTACTCCAGTCGAGCAAGATCCAGGCAGCTCAGCAAGCTGGATACACTCAGGGAGCCAATACTGTCAGCCAACAGGCGATGCAGTCCTTCTCTGGGAATGTATTCCAGAATGGGTACTCGAGTGCTGTCACTCAGCTCGTCGGTGAGCTCGCCAAGCAGTATGAAGGAGGATGTACACAGGCAGTTCCTGTGAGTGTCGGTACGGGTTCTATAGGACTCCTCAGTGCTGACTGTCTCCAACGGATCACAGCATCGGGTGCAGTGGCTCCAGCTCCAGAGGCAGTTCCAGTCAAAAAATAGTTCCATCAGGGTATAGCTTTAAAAATAAAAATCTCTCGGTCAGGGGAGATTTTTTTAAAAAGTTTTGACAAGATGCCCTCTTTTTATAGAATGCGTGGGCTTCGATATAGAAGTTGTTCCGCGGGCGTAGCTCAATGGCTAGAGTCTCTGCCTTCCAAGCAGACTGTTATGGGTTCGAGTCCCATCGCCCGCTCCATTTTCACAATTAGTAATTACTAATTATTAATTAGTAATTTTTTCTTTTATTCGGGCGTATAGCTCAGTTGGTTAGAGCGCGACACTGATAATGTCGAGGTCCGTGGTTCAAATCCACGTACGCCCACCATTCCTTATAGACAACATCGGAGACTGGCGCAATTGGCTAGCGCACGTGCTTTGGGAGCACGGGGTTGTGGGTTCGAGTCCCACGTCTCCGACCATTCTTGTATTTTAGACTGTTGGGTATTTAGAGCCTTGGATCAAAAATCTAATATTCTACATATCCAACTTTCTCGTATGACGCCATCGTCCAGTGGTTAAGACAACGGGTTTTCATCCCGTAGACCGGAGTTCAATTCTCCGTGGCGTTACCATAACATACTACAAAAACTCTGATAATTTCGGAGTTTTTCTTTGACTTCGATATGATATTTTTTTATAATGGATTCATTATCATTTTATCAGTTATATATATGAAAAATACACTTATCGTCCCAGTTCTCTTACTTGCTACTACTCCATTTATCGTAGGTTGTACGAAGAAAGCTACTGATCTCCCTCCTCCTCCGCCAGTTACAGGTACAACTGAGACGGTCGCTCCTGTGATGACAGGAACTGTAACTCCAACGGTTCCTGTGCAACCAACAGTAGTGAATACTGGATCTGCCCCTGTGACTACAGTCAACCCAGTCAAACCTGAGGTATTCACTCGTACTGAAACAGTTTCATACAAGACACCAGCTGGCAATGATTTAGTAGAGTTCTCAGTCACTGTGACTGACGGTATTATCACTACTGCATCTGCCACAGTGAAAGCTGAGAATGAGATTTCAAAGATGAGACAAGGGGCATTTGCTGCTGAAGTGAGTGCCAAAGTTGTCGGCAAGAAAGCGAAGGATCTCGATCTCGATGTGATCGGAGGATCATCTCTCACAACAGGTGCATTTGAGATATTTGCTCGCTCGTTCTAGTATAGTCTCAGGGATCCCCTCTGTTCATTCGGAGGGGATTTTTCTTTCTTTTTTCACGGTTTTCGCTATATTTGCTCTATGCAATCATTCGCACTCGACATCATCGGGACGCATCTCGACATCCGTATCGATACAGATACGGATTGTTCACGGGTGTTCACGGAGATCGAGACTCGGCTTCAGGGTTTTGAGGTGCGATATTCCCGATTTATCGATGGGAACTGGCTCGATACTCTCAACCAGGATAGATCTGGAACGCTCGATGCCGACGGACAGAAAATGCTCGGATATATGCTCTCGGTATCTGCGAATACGGATGGATATTTTGACCCTACCGTTGGGAAGCGGCTCACGGAGCTGGGGTATGGAAAACCAATTACCAACTACCAATTACCAATTACGAATACCGAAATCCACTGAGACTATAGAGATATCGAACTCGACTGAGACAGAGTGACACTACACTGAGATATACTTTTGGAATTTGGCTGAGTAGGCAAGGGATACCTGATTGATGTGATTCAGGAGATGATAGATAACTGACTCTGTCATATCGACCGTAATTCGGTTGTTTCTGTGACGAATGGAGTGGAGATATCTTGCTCAGAAAATTGAGCAGGATTTCTCGACTACGAAAATCACGGTAACAGATTTTCTCCGCTCGAAATGACGGAAACACGCTATCTCATCAACTTCGGCTGAGATATGTATGGTCGTGGTAGGTGGACAGTGGGACTCGAGAGTCCGTTCGCCTCGGATGAGGTCATCGGGACACTCGTCCTCGATGACCACTATCTCGCGTGCAGTGCAGGGACGAGACGCAAGTGGGGAATGCACCATCATCTCATCGACCCACATACAGGTGAGTCCGCGAACTCTATCATCGCCTCATATATCGAGTGAGCGAGTGGCATGATCGTCGATAGCTATGCGACAGCACTCTGTGTGATGCCATGGGAACTCGCGATCGCAACACTGGAAAAAACTCCCGAGATCTCAGGAGTGATCGTATCTGCAGAGGGGAATATCTACCAGAAAGAGGGAAGTCGAGCAGAGGTGTTCAGATAAAAATGAATTTCTTTACAGAAAGATATTCCTCTATACAATACATGAAATTATTATCCAATCTATGCAAAAATCTATTGTCCTCTTCGTAATTCTCCTATCCCTCGCATCATGTACTATGGTATGAAACCGTCCAGATGTATCTCCTCAAATAATTCCACAGAAAGAAATACTTCCTAAAGAAGAAGGTACATCAACATGATATATTACCAAAAACTTCTGAAGTGGTTTTACTCTTGCCCAAACTGTAGACCAAACGGAGCTTACTTATAGTGGGAAGATCATCAAAACATGGTCACATACACCATCTCAAAAGTTTCCATTTTGACGACAATCCCCATGTGCAATAATAAGTCAAAAATTAGAACCGGCGAGTAGAGATGGTATGATGTGAGAAAAATGATCATCGGTATGGGATACTCTCTCAGAAAAAGATAAGAAAGCATGTGCAGCGGAATATATGATGAATGTAGAGATAGATTCGACACCGAACCCACGATTTGTGATTTTACAAGGGTATGCATATTATTGATTATTTGATACTCAGACTATGAGAACATATGGAGATACGGTGAATGAACAGCCTATACAAGAGAATATACAAAACATTATTTTCATAAATGGACATATTCTTATTGCAACAAGATCGAATTATGATGCCAGCGATGAGCTCCTGATATTCTCAGAGAATTTTGAATTCCAGAAGAAATGGGTAAGTCCATATAATGATGGAAGAGTTTCGATAGAAAAGATCGAAAATATGTCTCAAACAGGAGTAACCCTTCTACTGAAAGAGCTTAACTATACTACTTCAAAAGAGTCTTCAAGAAAAGAGGTGGTTAATTTCTAGCTTTCTATAACTCTACCAAAATACCCTCCCTCAGGGTATTTTTTCAAAAAGATTTGCTTTCATTTCATTATTTCATTTTTTGATCACAAATAAAGCTCTGTTCGACCTCCAACAATAAAAACTCCTCCCGACTAGTCGGGAGGAGTTTTTATATGGGGTTCTAGAATTATTTTGGCATGAGAACGGTGTCGATAACATGAGTGATCCCATTACTAGAGATCACATTAGCTGTTTCTACACTTGCAGATCAGTTGATCATGACTTGACCGTTGACACGAGTGAATGTGAGAGTTTTACCCTCTACCGTCGTGAGGATGAGACCATCTGTTAGATCAGCCGTCTTATATTTTCCAGATACTACATGGTAGGTGAGAATATCTACGAGAGTACCCTTGTTCTCAGGCTTGAGGAGTGTCTCGACTGTTCCTGCTGGGAGAGCCGCAAATGCAGCATTGTTCGGAGCAAATACAGTGAACGGACCAGCACTCTTGAGTGTATCTACGAGTCCAGCTGCCTTCACTGCTGCAACTACAGTAGTGACATTGTTCGCTCGAACAGCGTTATCTACGATATCCTGAGAGTGTACCATCATCTGTCCTCCTACCATGACTGCATCAGACTTGAGTCCGAGGATGAATGCCTTGATACGGATATTTTGTGAGAGAGTGCCACGGTATCCTTGTACTCCTGCGAGTGCTGCGAGCTTGACTCTGTCACGCTTCCAGTTGTATCCATAGTGAGCAGCGATCGCATATACCGATTGCTTCGACATATACATCTTCATACCTTTGTCCATAGACATAGAGTCTGTCTTGATCATGGCGTCAGTCTTCATCATCATAGATGAGTCCATGTTCACCATCGTGTATCCTTGTATACCTGAGACGAGGAGTGCACTAGCAACTCCGAGAGTGATAATACTTTTCATAGAGAAAAAGTTAGTAAATAATGTGCCTCTGCACATAAACAAATATACGAATTCATATTAAGGTTAGATTAACAAGCAAATACAATATTTTTAATTTGCGAGTATCTTTCTTTTTTAATCTACTCTTAACCTATATATCCTATGATAAAGTAAGTCTAATTCCTAATATCCTCAATATGCGTAATCGTACTCTCATCGCTGGTATCATTTTTGCTATATCATTCTCGGTATCTATTGGTTCGACTCTCGCATCTCGCGTACAGCGTACTCCGATCTCGGAGCTCTCTCCACTCTCATATAGTGTCACACAACTCGGAGCAACAGAGACTCCATATGACAATCTCTATTGGGACAACCATGCAGTGGGTATCTATGTGGATATCATCGATGGAACTCCACTCTTCTCTTCACTCGACAAATACGATTCTGATACTGGCTGGCCGACATTTTATCGATCCATAAATACTAATAATATTTTACAAAAAACTGATACATCAGGAGGCATAATAAGAACTGAGATACAATCGAGGCGGTCAAACTCTCATCTCGGTCATCTCTTCGATGATGGTCCATCCAAATATAATGGAGTGAGATACTGTATGAATTCTGCAGCACTCCGATTTGTTCCATTCGCGAATATGAGGAGTGAGTGATATGTTGCCTATATGAGACTATTTCGTAAGTAGTATATTGATCTTGCAACTTCGATCCTATTGTCTACAATGTGTCTATACCTTATCTCTCTCATATGCATATACTCATCATCGACGACAATCCTGAAATTACTGAGAATCTCTCTCTCTATCTACGTACACGAGGATATAGTACCTCTGTGTCTCATAATTGAGAGGATGCATTCGATCATATTATGCGAGATGCAATCTATGATTTTCTCATCATCGACCGTATGATGCCACGCATCGATGGACCCACACTTGTACGGATGCTCCAAGCTCGCTCTATTCATATTCCGTTCCTATTCCTGACAGCACTCGGCAAACAGATCGATCGTATCGAGTGACTCTCACTCGGAGCAGATGATTATCTGGTCAAGCCATTTGACCTCGAAGAACTCGCTCTCAGAATAGAGGCGATCGCTCGTCGCAATGGTACTACTACCATCGTAGATAAGGATGTATTCGACTCAAATGGTATCCGTGTCGATCTCGTGGCTCACCTCATCACTCGTGATGGTATACAAGTGGATCTCTCACCAAAAGAGTATGAGCTCCTCGAGTGCCTCATCCGCAATAGATGAAAAATACTCGATCGTGACTATCTCTATGAGACGGTATGGTGAGACTATGATGCGAGTGATAAAGTCCTCGAAACTATCAACGTACATATCGCTCATCTCCGCAAAAAACTCTCATCAGATCTCATCCGTACCGTCAAACTCGTCTGATATATAATTGACTAAATATCTCAAATATGGCTCTCACTACTCGTACCAAGATCACAGCACTCTTCGTCTCTATCGTGACTATCCTCGTCATACTCCTCAATATGCTCGTATTCGAGAGCGCGAATAAGGAGTGGCAAACTCGCAAAGCTGCGTATATGCATGATTCTATGGTATCTATGCTCACGATCGATGAGGCTCGCAAACAGTTCCCTGATCTCGAGGTATCTGATGCAAGTGGGACGATCATACTACAACAGGGGATATTCACCCACGGTATGAAGCATACGAGTATCGGATCATGGATATTTGCTGATCCGTCTATCACCAGTGCTGGGGGTCGTGCCTACTATTGGGGTATCGAGTCTATGCGTGACGGATACACCTACAAGACCGTCGATGATGTCACAGATATCCTCATGACTCGAGATATGATCATCGAGAGATCTCTCTGGCTCTCACTGGTTGGTCTCCTGTTGATTATCCTCATTGGATACTTCTTCTCGGGATACATACTCAAGCCGATCCACAATATGAATGAGGCAACGAGACGATTCTCACTGTCTCACAAGGAGAGTGACAACCATGTGGGGATATATGGCAATATCAAGGACGAAGTTGTCATACTGGCTCGATCACTCGAGGAGCTCTTCACACGGGTCAACAAGGAAGCAGAGAGACTCGAGCAGTTCTCAGACGATATCGCTCATGAGATCAAGAACAAGCTATTCGAGGTGATGAGCTCACTCGATATCGCAGGCAATCCAGAGTATACTGAATATGGTATCACAAAAGCCAAAAGAGTCCTCAAACAGCTCTCGGGTGTTGTCGATGCACTCCTGTTCTTTGCTCGCAATGATATCAAGAATCCAGAAAAAAAGAATCTGAATACACTCATCAGTTCAGTACTCTGAAGTGAAGACCCTCGTGTTTCTATAACTGGTGACAAATCAATAGTTCTCAGTGTCTATCCAGAGCTCTTCATGGCAGCAGTGGGCAATATCGTGTCCAATGCTCAGAAATTCACCTCTGTTGATGGCAAGATCGAGATACTCTTGTCCAAGAATAATCTCAAAATATCAGATACTGGTATCGGAATAGCGCCAAAAGATCTCACTCATATATTCGACCGACTCTACAAGGTAGATGCAGCGAGACCGAGTGGTTCTGGTCATGGACTCGGGCTCTCTATCGCTCGTAAGATCATCGAGGATCTCCATGATATGAGTCTCTCAGTCGAGAGCAAGGTATGACAGGGAACGACGTTCACCATCGACTGGTCGAAACAAAAACCAAAGAGTTAATATAGCGTCAATCCGTCTGAGTACAATATTCATATTACTCCTAAATATCAATCATGCTCTCACTCGCACTCATCTCCTTCATCGCCTGAGTCCTCACGATCCTCGCACCATGCGTCCTGCCAGTACTCCCCGTCATCCTCGCTGGATCAGTATGAGAAAAGTGAAAATGGTATCCGTATATCGTCACAGGATCCCTCGCACTCTCGATCGTATTATTCACAGTCCTCCTGAAGGCATCAACCCTCCTCATCAATGTACCTCCAGAATTCTGGAAATATCTCTCAGGAGTCATCCTCCTCGCACTCGGTCTCGTCTACATATTCCCACATACCTGGACTCAGGTCAGTTCACGAGTATTCGGATCACGAGCCAATACCTCTCTCGATCACGCTCAAGATATCCAGTCATCTACGACACGGGCGATCGTCACGGGTGCGGTGCTCGGTCCAGTTTTCTCTACTTGTTCACCGACCTACACGCTCCTCCTTGCCACCGTATTCCCAGTATCTCTCCTCGCAGGGATGGTCTACACTCTCGTCTATGCTCTCGGGCTCTCTCTCGTCCTCCTCGCGATTGCTATATTCGGAGCATCACTGGTGAAAAAACTCAAAGTATTCGCAGATGAACGAGGGATGTTTCGTAAAATACTCGGACTCATATTGGTCGTCGTCGGACTCCTGATCGTGACGGGTATAGACAAGCGGATCGAGACTTATCTTGTCACGCACTATGATGTCACGAGTATCGAGGAGAGTGTACTCGACCGACTCATGCCCTAGACGATTCCCGTAGAGATGAGAGATCCTCTCGTCTTCCTGGAGTTTTCTCCCCACTTATCACTTATCTATATCACTATGTACAAGATACTCATCGCACTCGCCATACTCACGACTCTCGCCTCATGTACCATGCCCGGTACGACTCCCACGAGCCCAGCTCCAGATGCTATGATGCAAAAGGAGACTATCCCAAAAGATACCATGATGCCAGACGACAAGATGATGTCCGGCTCTGACTCTATGATGCAGATGGATGACAAGATGATGATGGCGACTGGTACAATGATGCAAAAAGAAACACCAAAAATGAATACGAGTATGAAAAAAGAATCAGGATATCAGAGCTATACGCCAGAGCTCGTCGCATCAGCCCTACAGTCATGACAAAAAGTCGCACTCTTCTTCCATGCCGGATGGTGTCCGTCATGCAAGGCCCTCGATAGAGCGATCACCGCGGATCTCGGCTCTATCGGAACTGATACACTGATCGTCCGAGTCGACTATGATAACTCTACAGAGCTGAAGAAAAAATACGGAGTCGTCACACAACACACGACAGTCGTACTCAACTCTGATGGCAGTGAACAGTCGAAGAAGCTCGGAGCAAGGACAGTAGCTGAGGTGGTGGGCAAATAATACATCATAATCATATTTTCTATGAAAAATCTCCTTCCACTTCTCGCACTCCTGGCTATAATAGGCTCAGGGTTTTACTATTTTACTATTATGGATATGGATACAACAAAAAACTGAAGCACTGGATTCCTGTCTACGCAGGAATGACAGGAACCAATGGATACGAATTCTTGAAACCTGAAAAAAGCCTACTTCGCAGGAGGATGTTTCTGGTGTATGGAGGGGATATTCGAGGCACAGACTGGTGTCACGGCGGCCGTATCGGGATATGCCGGTGGGACAGAGGCAACTGCCAACTACGAGGTCGTGACAGCGGGGACATCTGACCATCGTGAAGCCGTCGAGATCAGCTATGATCCGAGTGTCATCAGCTATGCGACACTGGTGGATCTCTACTTCACCCAGATCGATCCTACTCAGGCGGATGGGCAGTTTGCCGATCGGGGGTATCGATATACGACGGCGATACTCTATACGACTGACGATGAGAAAAAAATTGCCGAGACAACGATCGCAAAACTAGAATCATCGAAAAAATTCGACAAGCCGATAGCGGTGAAGGTCGAGCCACGTACTACATTTTTCATGGCGGAAGAGTACCATCAGGACTACTACAAGAAGTCGTCACTGCGGTACAATCTCTACAAAGAAGGCAGTGGACGCAAGGGATATATCGATGAGAACTGGAGCGGAGAGATCGATCAGATCGAGGCAACACAATCAGGAAAGACTCAAGCACCTGGATACAGCGTACCTCAGGATGACACAAAGGATAAAAAAATCCCAACCAAAGAAGAACTCAAAAAGATACTCACACCTATCCAATATGAGGTCACTCAAGAAGAGGGAACTGAGCGTCCGTTCTCCAACGCGTACAACGATAACAAGGAACCTGGGATCTATGTCGATATCATCAGCGGTGCACCACTCTACTCCTCTCTCGACAAGTTCGACTCAGGGACTGGTTGGCCGAGCTTCACCCGACCGATCTCAGCTACGAGCGTGACACTCCATGAGGACAACGGGCTCTTCTCTCGGCGTACTGAGGTCAGGTCTCCATCGAGTGACTCACACCTGGGTCATGTCTTCGATGACGGTCCACGGGATCAGGGCGGACAGAGATACTGTATGAACTCTGCGGCTCTCAGATTCGTCCCTGTGGCTGATCTCGAGCGAGAGGGATATGGAGAGTATATGAGCCTTTTTGAGAAAAAGTAACCAAATATTCGTGTTTTCACTTCTAATATGATAGAGTTGAGGTATCTAGAAATTTTTACCTGTATTATGAGCTCACTTACTCCTATCGAGATGATCGGCTATTCAGCTGGACTGATATCTTTTCTGAATATGTTCCGATACATGTATGCGATACAGAAGACTGGAACCAAGCCATCGTTGGCATATTGGATCATCGCAGAGATGGCCATGATTCTCATCGCGCTCTCGAGTTATGCCATCGGAGATCGTACGACCCTGTGGATCGCAGTGGCATATGCGAGTACACAGATCGTTATAATATCGCTCGCAATAGCAAAGTGAAACTATGAGCTGCGCAAGCTCGATATAGGACTCATCAGTCTCTCCCTCTTCAGTGTGCTGATCTGGTGGTATACTGACAATCCTCTCTATGCTCTTATTATCAACGTGGGGATCGATGCGAGTGGATACATCCCACTCTTTCGAGATATCTGGCGTGATCCCAGTCGTGAAGATCGGATATATTGGGGCATCGCAGCTGCTGCATGTGCACTGAATATGTTCGCTGTACGTGATCTATCATTCTCCACGGTGCTCTATCCATGGTATCTCGGAGTGGTGAACATGATAGTGTTCGTCGTACTCATCGCACATACAGCCAAGCCGCTTATTCGCCTCCGTAATATATTCTCTAACTAACTCCTATGCAACAGCGTTTTACCTGAAAAAAAGTCCTCGTAACATGAGGATCAAAATGAATCGGTCGAGCTACGGCAATCCGATTCGCCTCTGAGTGAGCCGATGTCATCATCACAGCGAGTCGTGACCAGGATGAGACAGAGAAGACTCTTTCTGATATCCGTTCGTATGGTGTAGATGCTTTTGCCTTTCCATGTCATATCGAAGATGAGCAGAGTGTGCTCGATTTTTATCGTCAGATCCGTGCATCGGTCGGGTGTATCGATGTGCTCGTCCACTGTGCTGGTATATCACCCAATACTCCTCTCGATGACCAGAGTGTCGCAGAGTGGAAGCATGTCCTCGATGTGAACTTGATCGGGACTTTTCTCATGACTCGTGAGGCAGAACACTGTATGAGAGAAAAATGAGGCGCCATCGTGCTCATCTCTTCGTCCAACGGAATCAATAGCTTTGCTCCGATCTCGGCCCACTATGATAGCTCCAAGGCAGGTGTCATCATACTGACTCGTGACTTCGCTAAGGAATATGCACAGTATGGTATCCGCGTCAATAGTGTCGCACCAGGTTGGATAGATACTTCCATGAACGACTCGCTTCCTGCTGAGATGCGTGCGGAAGAATCAGCGAAGATATATCTCGGTCGGTGGGGTCGTCCTGACGAAGTTGCCTCCGTCTGTGCGTTCCTCGCCTCTGATGATGCATCGTTCATCACAGGCTCGACGCTCCTAGTCGATGGAGGATATGGATAGACGGATCTGTCATATCTTAGCTCAGATAGGGCAAGGGAGGACACATTCTTCGATGAGATCAAACACTATATCCATGAGAAGATAGCATAAAAAGAGTTGCAAAAACGAGCATAACACTATAATGAGATGAGTTCTCATATTCAATGATAATCAACTTTCTCTTATGTCCACCAACAATCCATTCCTCTCCGCTCAGTCTCAGATGCAGACGGCATACGCCTTCCTCGCTGGTCGCTACGATGCCCAGTTCCCGAAGATCATGAATCCTGAACGAGTCATCGAGGTCAATATCCCAGTCAAGATGGATAGCAGGGAGATCCGCAACTTCGTCGGATATCGCTCTCAGCACAACGGAGCTCGTGGTCCATACAAGGGAGGGATCCGCTACCATCAGGATGTCACGATCGACGAGGTGAAGGCGCTCTCGACCTGGATGAGTATCAAGTGTGCGACCCTCGATCTCCCACTCGGAGGAGGGAAGGGCGGTATCATCGTGAATCCAAAGGAACTCTCAGAGCCGGAGCTCGAACAACTCTCTCGTGGATGGGTGCAGCGACTGTACAAGTATATCGGTCCTCTCGATGATGTCCCAGCACCAGATGTGAATACAAACGGGCAGATCATGTCGTGGATGGTGGACGAGTATTCGAGATTGGTAGGGCATTGGACTCCAGGGACCTTCACCGGCAAGCCACTCTCGATCGGTGGATCTCTCGGTCGTGATACCGCGACCGCTCAGGGTGGGCTCTATGTCCTCGAGGCGTATCTCGCCTCTCTTCCTCCCCTTGTAGGGGAGGCTAGGAGGGGTACTCTGGATACCCCCACTAACTCCCCCTATCAGGGGGAGAACCAGACTCTCGCAGGCAAAAAAATCGTCATCCAAGGAGCCGGAAATGCAGGACTCAATATGATCGAGCTGATTGCTCGGACTGGTGCGATATTGGTTGCGACTTCGGATTCTCACGGCGGAATCCATGATGAAAATGGTCTCGATATCACTCAGATCGTCGAACTCAAGAAAAATAAAAAATCCCTCACCGAATACAAGTGGTGTGCTCAGATCACCAATAGTGAGCTCCTCGAGCTCGAGTGTGATATCCTCATCCCAGCTGCTCTGGAGAATCAGATCACCTCTGATAATGTGAACAATATCCGAGCCAAACTCATCCTCGAGCTCGCCAACGGGCCGATCACTCCTGATGCGGATGTAGCACTATTCTCTCGGTGAATCGCCGTGATCCCAGATATCCTCGCGAATGCGGGAGGTGTGACGGTATCCTACTTCGAGCAAGTCCAGAACAACGCGAACTACTACTGGTCTCGCGAAGAGGTACAACAGAAGCTGAAGCTGAAGATGGAAACGGCTCTCGCAGGAGTCCTGAAGTCAGCCACAGAACACAAGGTGATGCTCCGCACTGGGGCGTATGTCGTCGCTATGGAGCGGATACTGGAGGCGATGAAGGTGAGAGGGGAGTAGTGGTTGTTAGTATTTGTATTCTTTTAAAAAGAGGTATAAAATTCACAAAATATTGCTCATTAATAGTCTCTAATTCCTTTGAAAAATTTACTTTATCACCTTTGAATTCAATTCTAGTTCCACCCGATATACTCTTCTCATGAAAATGAGTTGTATCGAAATCAGAATCTATCCCATAAAACATATGTTCGATAACAAAATATGCTGTGTTAGCAAAGTGATCTCAACTCTGATTGAATAGTTGCTTTCCTAGGGCTGGATTACTACCCAATGGTAGGAGAAGGGCATAGAAGTTATAATCTTTATGTTTTCTTGTGAGGCATTTTTTAGCATTAGTCTCGATCTCAACAGTATAAATTTTCTGTAATCCATTCCATTTATTGTAACCTGCCGTATCAAAGTCGAATAGTCAGAGTACATCCTTATTTTGAAATATATCCGCCCTTTCTAATTCCTTATAAAGGTTTTCCACATTGTCCCCCTCAAGCCTATCTGCTATATAAAATGGTTGAGATATATTTGGATTAAGTTTATCCCAAGCTGTTTCGATTATCAGTTTATCAGTTTTTCCTTCCACAAATAGCAGAGGTTTGGTGTGATTCCTAATTATTTCTGCTAGAGCAGAATTAGCCTCCACTAGACTTACTTGTCTTTTTTCTCACTGCGATATCTTGTCATAAAACCCCCCAAGAGCTACTTGCATCTCTGTAAATTCATCTGTTCGGGTGTTCCGTAATATTCTGTCTTTTGGATCAGTGATCTGAGAAATGGGGAATACTTCATAAAAAGTGGCACCATATTCTTCCCCCATGATCATAGTTACGGGAGAGTGTGTCGATAGTATAACCCTGACACCTTTGTCTATAAAATAGTCCTTGAGAATAGTAAAAAATGCTTTCGTAAGGGAGGGATTAAGAGTGGCATCATATTCATCAAGTAAGAGGAGTCAGATGCTTTCAGCTTTTGACTCCATGCGTAAAGAAGCAATAGCAAGAGAAAATATTGCCTTTTCCCCATCTGAGAGATCCTGTATATGGAAATCGAGAGGCTGTCATGATATATCCAATAATTTTATTCCACCTTTTATCTCATTTCAAATTCTCTCGTAATCTTCTGAAAATCTATACCTAAAATTAAGACTTTCAAATGTTTTGTTGAGCTTTTTCCAAGGAGGTGGATATTCATGAGTGTATCGCTCTTTACTGACTTTACCACTACAATCTGTGGATTCACTCGCTTTTTCAGTTCGATTATTTACGTATTCATAAAATATATCAGAGAGGTTTTGTTGAGTAAAAATATCATCTGGTTGACATATCTCAATAAGGTTATCTATTTGATCTAATGCTTTCATGAAGTTGGCTTGTGTCGGAAGAGGATCTGGAAGTTTCTTTGTAAGTTCCTGAAGAGCAGTATTATATCATGTTTGTCCTATTGTAGAGCCATTTCGAATATTTACAATATTTCAATAATTTGGTAACAAAATATTGGCTTTGATATTTTTTGTAAAGTTTGCGTCACTCTCTAGGAGTTGAGAATTGTAGTTATTGGTACAAATGTCCTTAAAGGATTTTAATCCATCTGTCTAAATCCACCCCCTCTGGGGGTGGACCCACATAGGCTCTGCCACTGTAACCGTTGACTCGAAAAAAGGTTATGATATCCTAGACTTTGCAAAAAGACCCTAGAACTTACATCATAACCTTTTTTCGAGTCAACGGTTACAGTGGCAGAGCCTATGTGGGTCCACCCCCAGAGGGGGTGGATTTAGACAGATGGATTAAAAGGTGATCTTAATTCATCAATTAAGAAAT
>JANOIH010000005.1:0-18686 GCA_031407385.1 Candidatus Altimarinota bacterium
TCAAAAGAAGCACATTTAGGGCATTTTTTTTAGCATAATATTCGAGGATAATAAATAGGGAACTTCCATCCTACTCTTTTGGCTTCACAGAGCAAAAAATAGTGTGCAAACAGCACACTATTTTTTCTATTTACCCAAATAATAGCTTAACTCTAGACTTCATTTCTATTTTTTCTGGACTTCATCCTGAAGTAAAACGGAGTTCAGGGCGCTCACAAAAGCTTTTGCTATTTCTGGGCTAATCTTTGATGGTGACAGAAGTACCGTATCATTGAGGCTCCCTTTTATTACTATAGAGCCTGCATCAGTTGCAAAAACAGGCTCACTAGATTTCGTAAGTCATGGAGGATTAGATAGAATGCTTTTGCGTGCGACACGAGCTTCAGTCACTAGCTTATCTAAGATATTCATAATTTTATATCCTTCCTCTTCTGAGGGGATTTTGTAGTCACCACCCCGAAATAAGAGATATGTAGATTTTGTATCTTTGCCATCCTCAGCCTTTTCTGTACGTTCCGCTATATTAAATCCGTGACCAGCGTGACCATCTTTATGTCCTATACGATCAAAATTTTCATTTTGATTACTAATGATACTTAATTCTGCACGTCGCTTGCGAGCATCCTCGTCTACATTTCACTTTCCTGAAACCTGATTCATAGCCGAATTAAAAGTCTCGTTCTTTCTGGCAGTAGCTGCTTCAAAAGTTTCCTTACTAAAGAAACAACTTATACTCGTGGTACCAAAATCTGCCTGCGTAAAAAATAATTTTGCCATATATTTGATTGTTAAAAAGTAAATGACATTCTTAGTATAGCAATTGTTTTTTTTTTTTTGCAAGTTTTGGAAGTGTTTTCTTTCAAAAAACTCCTCCAGATACTATCTGGAGGAGTTTTTCAATGTGAATTTTTTTGTTGCGCTGGATTGCTTCACTCCCAAGGGTACTTCCATATTCCCTTTCACTCCATAAGGGGCGCGACCTCGCGGGTGGCGGAGACACTGGATTCCTGGACAAACCAGGAATGACAGGAACGAGAGGCGTGATCTCGCGGGTGACAGAGCCTCGAGCAGGATTTCTCGACTAAGAAAATCACAGACACAGATTTTCTTCACTCGAAATGACAGAAACGAAAACCCCTACAAAATATTTTGTAGGGGTTTTTATAATTATGCCTTATCTTCTGTTTTTACGGGAGTTTTTTTGACTACTGCTTTCTTCACTGCTGGCTTTACTGGAGCTTTCTTCGCTACTGGCTTCTTGGTCTCAGTTTTTACTTCGGACTTTGGTTTTTTGGCTACTGCTGGGAGAGTTTTTTTCTTCTCCACGATAGCCTTCTGTGCTCGTTCGAGGACGGTGATCTCATCTTCGAGTTCGTCGTTCTCATCCTCGAGTACCTCTATGCGACGATCACGCTTGCGGATGAAGAACCATGCACAGAATATTATGAATCCAACGAGCAAGAGCATACCATAATTCAGAGTCTTTGCGATATAGGCATATTGGATCGTGAGAGGGACTTCCATAGTTTTGGTGACATCTTTTCCTGTAGTGACATCATTGTATACGAATTCTACTTTTGCCATGATCGCCTTAGTCGTCTTGCGGATAGAGAGGCGCTCCCATGGATAGATGAACTGAGTACTCTCTTCGGTGAGTCTGGTGTAGTAGGTTCCTGGTGTTTCGAACTTGATACCGAGCTTGCCTGTGGTAGGATCACGCTCCTCATATCCGAATCCAAACCAATCTATCTGGAATGTACGTTCTGTACCTGGGAGGACACTTCCACGTTCATCGTTGATCGGGAGATAGTTCACGACACTCTCACCGATATAGACTCCATTCTCATCGACGATAGATTCTTTGCCTACTTTCTCGAGTTGTACGCCTTGCTCATCATAGAGGTATATCTTCCCAGTTGGTCTGATGTGGATATTCCCATCGTTCTTCACTGGTACCTGGAGAGTCACTGCGAATGGTACATCTGTGAGAAAAGGTCTTTCCCAGAATGGGTTGAGTTCTGACTCGAGATCTCCCCACATAGGAACTCCCTTCCAGCTCTTCCTGACGAGATCCCAGAATCCGTCTGGTGCGCTCGTGAGTCCTCCGAATGTATCTGTTGTACCTGCTGCTGGTCCACCTGGACCATCGACGAGGATATCTCACAGACTCGGGTCGACTACGATATCTCCAGGGATCTGCATCATATAGAGCATACCGATACGGCGTATCATCCCGACAGTATTGGCTGCTGCAGCATTGGTATCAGGATTGTTAAAAAATATAGCACCATAATGTCCTCCTGGAGCGGCTCCAGCTGGCGCAGTTACGGTATAGGTGATCATCTTGGTCGTGTGAGGAGGAACGGTGAAGTTGCGCTCACTCACACTGATCCATGTTGATGAGAACTCAGGATTGACTCATGATCCTGTAGCGAGTCTACAGATAGGAGTTCCATAGTTCCCACTCGGTACACAGTCCTCGACAGTCACATAGATGATATATGGCTTATCAGAGTTGTTGGAGTACTGGAGTGTACGTGTCATCGTCGTCGAGCCTGTGATCGTGAACTCATCACGTATAGGAGATACACTCATGTCGATACGATCTCAGTTGGCAGAGTAGCTACTGGTTGCGATGGAGAAAAAAGAAACAATAGAAATAATAGCGAACGAGAACTGAGAGAGGTGTTTCATAGAAGGGATATGTGAATAATCACACAAAATATACGTACCAATCCATAAAATGCAAAAAGTCCTCTCAAAGTTGAGAAGACTTTTGCGTGTTTTGGTGTCCTATAACAGACTAGAAGTTACCAGTTACCGTAAGAACAACAGTATCGTTGTAGTCACCAGCTGGAGTCTGAGCGTCTGGCTTCGCTGCTACGGTGAAACTAAAGTCATCCGTACCAACTGAGAGAGACTGAGGCTTGTTCGATGTATAGATAGGGTGAGCAGTTGTCGAGTTGTTGACTTCTGTTGCAGCCATAAATCCCTGTGAAAATGTTCCAAATGCTGAATCAGGAGCCGCTACAGCAGCAGAAGAGTACCGGTAGCTATCAGCGAGTCCGTCAGCTACAAGAGAGTTGATGAACTGAGTTGGATCAGATACATTCTTGAGTCCAGTATTGGTTGACTTTGCAGTCACTGATGCTCCGTTCGCAGCGTTCGTACCGATCTCGATATTGACAGAACCACTTGAGTATGCAGTAGGATCGAGATATCCGAGGTCGATGATACCAGATCCAGAGATCACCATATTGAGTGATGGCTTGACCTTTGCCTTGATAACGAGACCGTTGACTGTACCAGTTGCTGTACCTGGGAAAGTATCGTTCCATACGACCGTAGAGGTGAGTGCACCACTTCCGACGACTGAACCAGTACCGATGTTGGTAGCTGCGTAGGCTCCAGTACTTGCGAGTGCGAGACTCGCGATGAGAGCTCCTGAGAGGAGCTTATTTGTATTTGCGCGCATATTTGTATTGGGTTAAGTGATATATGCCTAGATACTTTAGCAGATACTTTTTATTATGTCAAATATTTGACAAAAAAATACTTACATTTTCTATAAGTATTTTATAATTGTTTGTGGGACTCGTTTACTATCGGGTTATCCTCACCTAGAGGATAACATCTACTACCTTTTTCTGGAGGAGTGCCGTCATCGCTTTGAGTCCGAGAGTACCATCGAGCTCTATGTATGGATGCTTCTCATGATCGAAGGTCTCGGTATATGTCTGTATGATCTGCGCCTGTGTACGGTGTACGAACTCTTTTTTGTCGTTGCGAGTCATCTTCTTCCCGTCTGGAGCGTAGACAACCGTGTCGATAAAGTGGAGTGCAAGGAGAGTTCCTTCTCCTTTTTGCTTCTTTCCTGACTTCTTGAATGCCTCGTTCTCTCTCTTCTGTATGCGGCTGATCGAGACATCCTGAGATGTGGTTATATGGATCGTGATCGCCTTATCGAAGAGCTCCTTGTAGAGAGTATTCCTCCACCAGAGGAGTCCAGTTAGTAACTGAGTCTCGCTCATGCCGATCATACGTCCACGGACGATGAGGGTATGGATCCCACGATCGAGGATGACGATATGGTTCTTCTTGAGTGCTGGTATAACCTCGCGTTCTATACGGTAGAGGAGATCTGCCGCCTGGAGGAATACTCCACTCTCAGGGATGACTCGTTCGTCGACTTTTTTGAACGCATCGTTGGCCTTCAGGAACGCTCCCAGTATAGGAGCAGTCTTCCATGAACTCACTGTCACTTCATGGCCTTGTTTTTCGAGGAGCTTCTTCAGTGCTCCGATCTGTGTGGTTTTGCCAGATCCATCTGCACCCTCGAGAACGATGAGGGTACCAGGAAGAGCATGACAGTTACTAATATTTGGACGCATAGGATTCAGTTAGAGATGTATTGGGATACCGTCGGTACAGGATGAGGGATTCAGAATTATTGGTAGATTATTCCTTGCTCGGATGAATCCCCATGAGTTTGACATCATATTTCTTTTCAAAATATTTTGCAATCTCCTTGATGAAGATAGGAGTTGTCTTGTATACAGGAGCCTTTCCATCGATGATATGCATACCATTCTCTTCAGCAAGGATATCATATCCTTCTATTACCTTCGTCTGGAACTTCTTGAAGCTATCGATGATATTATCTGAGTAGCGTACATCCATACCTGCCTCGTAGTGCTTGAGTGGATTGCGACCGATCGCACGCTCAGCCGCTACTTCTACAGGTATACGGAAGTAGAACGCGAGGTCTGGAACAGGGAAGTACAGATCATAAAAAGGCTTCAAATGTTCCATCTTGATCCCACGAGCGTATCCACGAGCGAGTGCTGTGTACATGTATCGATCACAGAGGACGACCATACCAGCCTTCAGTGCACCGCGCATCTCGAGGATATATCTCTCGATAAAGTCTGATGCGTACACCATATCAAATACTGCTGCAGGCATATTGAGATCTTTTTTCTTCAGCTGTTTCTGCATCTCGTGGATCTTCGGAGATGAGTTCCAGATGCTATGCACACAGAAAAATCCGTTGGACTCCAGGAGGTTCTTAGCAATGAGGAGTTGGGTAGACTTCCCAGATCCATCAGAACCCTCGACGATGATGAGGGTTCCTGGGCGATCCTCAGTTGAGAAGAAGATCTCTTTTTTAGGAGAGGATTCTGCTTTGATCTCTTTTGGAGTTGTTGGAGCTTTGGTTTTTGGAGTTGTTGGAGTTGGCATAGAAGAAAAGTTCACGCCTTATATAATATGCAAGAATCCCTTTGTAGTCAAAAGAATCGCAGTATTTCAGCTAGCAGTTTGTATAGGATATGTTTTTGATACACTTTTTTGTACAGAGTTTATCCTGTGTAGTGCCGATATATACCAGAAAAATACCATACATCATAGGGTATATCATCTGCTATGATCTGATAAATACGACATCGAGAATGTTACGTGGGCCCTCGTTCGTCGTGAAGAGTCTCATAAATGCCTCCTCGATCGGTGTGATGCTCTCGTTCGTCGAGTATGTGAGTGCCAGGGTGAGTATATCTATAGCTTCTT
Organism: Candidatus Altimarinota bacterium; assembly: GCA_031407385.1. Taxonomy (GTDB): domain Bacteria; phylum Patescibacteriota; class Gracilibacteria; order BD1-5; family UBA2023; genus JABFSX01. Next base: position 5,566 of record JANOIH010000005.1, read on the forward strand.
CTCGAGTCGGTTTGCTCGCGAATAGTGTCGTGATCCATGTTTCTTTTTGTCATGCAAAAAAGTCTCGGATCGCCCCTTCATGTGTCCTATCGATGATGCGTTTCTCTTGCTGAAAGAGGTCTATAGTACGAGAATGTATGGTCTCAAGAAGAGCCTCACGGTCGTCTACCACGAGCAATATGATGGCGTGTCTGGGAGTATCTTCGAGGACCTTCAACAGTGCGTTCATCGCCTCTAGTGATGCGGTGTCGACCCCCGAGAGGATGTAGATGTACTTACCTTCGTATGGGATCTGAGCGGTGTCAGAGATGAACTTCCTGACTACTATGATGGGGAACTCTACCTTGTCCTCGGGGGTCTCATAGAGCCATACTCCTGGAACATACTCCTTATGCAGAGAATCGAGGCTCGAGAGAGACCGTCCTGACCAGCGTTCTACTATGGTGAGTGCGTCGTGACTCGTGACTATAGCTGGAGTTGTGGCCGTATCCAGTGCGAATGTCGAGATGTATCTGTCGAGGAGAGATTGCATATTTATACTTTTCTATATAATGGATATATTATTTTTTGCAAATCAAAATGCGATCTCGTCTCGCCGCACTCTTCATCCTCATATCACTTCTCGCAGTACCAGCATGACTGTATTGGTATTTTTTCATAAGTCAGGTCGCCTCACTATCGATCGCAGTGGCTACGGGAGCTCCATATCATATCACACTCATCGGTCAGCTCGATAATAAGAGTCTCCCACTCGCGGACTCGCTGATACATATAGAGAGAGACTGTATCTGAGAGTGTATCTTCTCGCCGATAGCACCGATCCACTATAGTCTCACACTCACGAGCACAGGGAAGACGACGATCACCAAGGATATATCACTCGCTGTCTCTGAGTCCAAGAGACTCGACTATGTTCTCCAGTGAGCGATATCTATCGAACCACTCGATATATCGCCGAGCGTGGACCCCACGATAGCAGCCGCTCTCATCGCCAATGCCGTGACACAAGATCCAGCCTTCGTCTATACGCTCATAGGCATATGAAGTGGGAATACGGTCTATGCAGAACGCAGATCCACCGTCACACGAGAGCTCGGTACACTCTCACTGGAGAAGTTCGTCCCACTCTGGCAGATTCCCAAGTGAGTCGGTGATATGACACTCGACATCACAGGAGACTACTTCGTCGCACCGCTGTTCTCTCCGAAGAGTCTGATACTCGCTCGCGATCTCTCATGGCAAAAAGAAATACCAGTACAAGGAGTCATCTGATACAGTAGGGGAGTCACCGATGACAAAGTCCTCACGAACTCAGATGTGATCACATCATGGCATGGATCGTACGGTGAGAATCCGAGATTCACCGACTCACTGGACATATCTCCTACAGAACGTCTCGGCTATATAGCAGGAGATGATGCCACTCGACTCACCCTCTCGAATCTCCCATCCTGAGGATCAGTCCTTGTCCTCCTCGATCGTACAACAGGGCAGAGTCAAGTACTCAAAAACTGAGTTGATATTCGTTTTCTATTTTTCTCGCAAGGGGTACCCGTATTCCTCGATCGAGCAGGGAAGATGTGGAAGATAGAAGTAGGCAATAAGTAATAACTAATAGGTAATAACGCTTCGCAATTCACAAAACTCAGAAACTATGATCTTCGACACACACTCACACTGCTACTGGGATACGCTGGTACCACGTATCCATGATATCGTAGCCAATATGGAGCGCGCCTGAGTCACCAAAGCAGTCCAGATCGGTTGTGATATCGAGACCTCTGATCAGGCGATCTGACTCGCTCGGCAGTTCCCGGGGGTATTCTATGCTACAGTGTGACTGCATCCAGAGACTGCACAGAACGAAGACTTCGACTCCACCCACTCATGGATCATGTCTGAGTTCGAGAAGAGGATCATCGAGCATAGAGAATATATCGTGGCGATCGGAGAGACGGGATTCGACCATCACTATCTCGATGGATCTGATAATGGGAGTCAGAAGGTGGATATGGATCATCTCTCAGAAAAGGCCGAAAAACAAATAGAAAATCAGAAAAAGTGGTGGCTCGCACAATGGGAACTCGCGAAGCGATATGATCTCCCACTCGTCATCCATACTCGTGATGCGCGTGATGCGACAGCCGAGTTCATGATCGAACATGGTATCGATCATGCTGTGATACACTGCTACTCTGAGAATCCAGCGTTCGCACAGAGACTCATGGACTTCTCAGACGAGATATACTTCGCCTTCGGCGGGATACTCACGTACAAGAAGTCTGAAGAGGTACAGGCAACCGCCCAGATGCTTCCACTCTCTCGTATCCTCCTGGAGACCGATGCTCCATTCCTTGCACCACAACCAGTACGTGGGCAAGTATGTGAGCCTGCTTATACTCGCTATACTCTAGAGAAGCTCGTAGAACTACGGACAGTGGGTAGAGAAGAGATCGAGAGAGTCGTCTATGAGAACTCACTTCGGTTCTATGGGATCAGGTAGATAACCAAAGGCTCCATCCTGAAAATTCAGGATGGAGCCTTTCTACTTACTATGAATTAATCAGCTAACTTTGATTCCAGTAATTCGAGACGTTTACGGAGTTCTCTATTTTCTAGCTCAAGTATATCTATTCTTTCTGAATATGATTCCATCTCTTTCTGTGTGGAGATTCATATCGTATTGAGTTCCTTGATCGCTTCGATGATCGGTGCTACTAGATTACCATACTCGACTGACTTGTATATTTTTCCATGTGTATCTGCACTCTCATGTACAATATCAGGAAATACTTTTTCAACTTCTTGAGCTATTACGCCCACGTCATGTCGTCCATCATTCTTCCAGTCAAAACTATATCCATTTAAGGAAAGTATCTTATCCAGCGAGTTCTTGAGAGGCACGATATTCTCCTTGAGGCGACGATCAGATCCATTCACGAAGGTAATTGCATATATCTGTCATGCTGCAAAATCTTTATAACTCCCATTATCAGCATTTTGGAGTCGTAACCAAGTATCATCATTACCATCAAAATAAAATGGTCATACCTGTAAACTACTCGTATGGAGTTGTGCCAAAGGATTAATAATACCTATTCCAATCTTGCCATTGAGACCATATATCCAGCCTCCTATATTGAGCTGGTTTGAGGCAGTTGTCGATGGAAATGTAGTATAAGAACCTATCGCAATATTATTATTTCACGAAGTGAGATTATTCCCTGCAGTATATCCTATAGCGAGATTATCACTTCCACTCGTCTGGTTATAGAGTGCCTGATAACCGATACCCAGATTATTCCATCCTGTATTAGCGTAGAGTGCCTGATATCCATGGGCAGTATTGCGTCATCCACTCGTATTATTATTGAGAGCCTGATATCCTATTGTGGTGTTGTCTGATATATTTCCAGGACCTCTACCTATAGTTACGCCATTGATTTTGGCGTCACCTGCTACTTCGAGCTTGCTTCCTGGTGTACTTGTGCCGATCCCTATATTACCATTTTCTGCGAGTCTCAGGGTATCAGTATATGAACCCACAGAATCTTGAACTCGGAACCATAACCCACCACCATAACTTTTTGCCGCCGTATTATCTGCGAATATACTGTCATTTCCATCACTACCAATGTTGATATTTGTGTAGTTTCCTCATGCATTTACGGTAAGATTTCCAGCTACAGCAAGTTTGGTTCATGGTGTCGTTGTACCGATACCTACATTTCCTGATGTATCCTGTATTACATCACCTGATTGGGGGACATTCACGACATTTGTGATAGTTCCTGGAAATGCTCAGCCTGCAGTAGTCCATCATGCAGCATCAGACACATTGATGCCATAATGTCGATAGAGATCGACCGCATAGCTCGTCCAATATGCTCCATCATTTGCTATTTCGACTGCTACACGCTGTACGCCAGCATCAGTCCAAACTCAGAGTCGGATACGAGATGGAACTGTGCTTCCGATCTTCGAGTGAAATCGCGTCACAGAACCAGGAGCATAAAAAGCTCATCCATATTGGTACCAATTCAGCGTAAGATCAACATCTTTACCACTTGAGTATCAATATGACTTGATAGCAAGCTGTGCAGCTGGGCCAGATCATGCAGACCATGGGATCTTAGTATAGATAGTAAAATATGTCTGTGTACCACCATCAAAGAATCTTGCTACATCAAGAACTTTGTTACTTGATGCAATTGGACCAGCAACATCTAACTTGACTCCTGGTGTCGCAGTCCCGATACCCACATTGGTTCCGTTATCAAAAACTGATCCAGTTCCGAGAGTTGTCGCAGTGAGCCAACGGGCACCATAGTTAGTCTGCCCACCTGTAACTCCACCACTCGGTGTTGTCCAGCTCGCGAGACCTACAGCATTGCTCGTTAGCACCTTGCCTGCACCTGGAGTACCACCAGTGATCTGAACTTGACCTGCTACTGTCAGCTTCGCTGTGAGTGCAGTACCAGTTCCGATACCGATATTCCCACTCTGTCCGTAGATCCAGTTACCTATAGAGAGTTGGTTCGACGACGTGGGAGATGGTACATCTGCATATCGTCCTATTGCGATATTATCTGAGCCTGTTGTATTATTTCTGAGTGCGCTTTCGCCGAGTGCTGTATTATTATTTCCCGTCAGGTTCCCCTCCATGGCATCTGCACCTACCGCTACATTTGCATCTCCTGATATGTTATACTGGAGAACCTCCATACCATATCAGGTATTGAGCCAACCATCGATATTGTTTCCCATAGATCAGAATCCTACCGCAGTATTATGTGATCAGATCGTATTGTTTTGCAGAGCTCTCATACCAATAGCTACTTGGAAATATCCTGTTGTATTTGACTGAACGGCATTCTCGCCAAGTACAGTATTGCCGTTGTATCATCATGCTCATTGCCCCACTGTGATCCCATTGATCCTCACATCTCCACCTACGACATCCAGCCGAGCTCCTGGTGTCGCAGTGCCGATACCCACATTCCCTGCACCCGTGAAGTATATATTGGTAACACCTGCATCAGCTGACTTCCAGTACTGTGGACTCGTCACGGTTCCACATATCGGGAGACCGTATGTACCATCTGCGAGAGTAGAGAATCCAGTAATAGCTTGACCTGGAGTGATACAGACTCATGCGTTGGTCGTCCATCATACAAGTGAGTTGCCCTCTATGATATTTTTGAAATACGATGCAAATACACCACCTGTATATCCACCAGGAGGTGGAGCAGAGGGAAGTGCTGATACACTCGCACCGAGAGTAGCAGTGAGGAGCGTGAGTGAGAGTATGCTGAGTGTATGAGAGATACGCATAGGGGTAGCGTTATGATATAGGTAGTATATATATGTATAGATATATGCAAGACTTTTTGTACTCATTCTGATAAGATCCTGCATATAGAGTGTATCTATAAGGGAGATCGCATGATATAGGCGTGTCTATTCGTTGATAAAATATCCTCTATATGACTTCTCCTCGATTACTCACTTCTCCCGTAGGAGTGCTGCATAGTGCTTCATCGTGATCATCCCATCTTCACTCCCTGTCTCGATCGCGTTCGGGATCTGCATGAGGTCTCACTTGTTGATGAGGTTGCGGATCGCGCCGTTCGCGAACATGATCTCACGGATCGCTACACGACCTGTCGTATCTGATCGTGGGATGAGACGCTGAGAGAGGACACCGATGAGGGAGTCTGCGATACGCGTACGGATCTGCGCCTCGATCTCAGTCGGGAAGAACTGGATCATACGACTGATCGTCTGGACACTCCCTGAGGTATGGAGTGTCGAGAAGACGAGATGTCCTGTCTCGGCTAGATTCATCGCGATCTCCATCGTCTCAGGATCACGGATCTCACCGATCATGATGATATCTGCATCTTCGCGCATGGCAGCACGGATCGCCTGTGCGAAGGTGAGCGTATCTCGTCCGATCTCACGTTGGGAGATGATGGATTTTTTATTTTTGAATATGTACTCAACAGGATCCTCGATCGTGATGATATGCTCTGAGCGGACCTCGTTGATCGCGTTCAGCATCGATGCCATCGTCGTCGACTTCCCACTTCCTGTCGGACCTGTGACGAGGAAGAGTCCTTGCTTCGCCTGGAGCACCTTCCCGATACTCTTCGGGAGTCCGAGTTCGAGGAGATTCTGGATATTCTCAGGGATACGGCGGATCGCGATACCGATCTTGCCCATGTACATATACGCATTCCCACGATATGATGTATTATCCGTATGGACATATCCGAAGTCGAGCTCCATATTATTCTTGAAGGCGGATACCCGCTCCTTCTTCCCATAGAGGAAGTTATACAAGAAGTCGAACATAGCGATCTTGTTCGGGAGGTCCGTCATCGCACTCGGGAGGAGTTCTCAGTTGATGCGGAGGATGATGGGTTCTCATTCTTTGATGTGGATGTCTGATGCGCCTTTTTGGACACATTCGTTCAGGAGGTCTGCGATGAGCATAGAGAGTATTGTTATATTATTTCTATGATAGCACGATCTTTTTCTTTTTGCCAAAAATATCACTGTACAATATACAAAAAAAGAGGATACATACGGTCCTCTTTCTAAAATATATCCTAATGATGATCCCCATGACCACCACCGCCACCTCAGCCATCCTCGAAGAGTCCCAGAAAAAGTGCACCAAAAATACCGGTCATCTGCGCGCCTGGAGTTCCAGCCGCCTTGAATCCACCGAGAACTCCTCCGCCTCCGCTTTTGGCACCGCCACCACCTCCACCGTGTCCATGGTCATCGTGTCCGTGTCCTCCTGACATAATAGGTAAGTGTGAATAAGTAAAAACTAAAAGTTGATTGGATTATATGAAAATAATGAACATGTCAAGACAATTAAGTTACGATGCTTTACATTCGAATCTACTGATATATACTCCTTTCAAATAATCTTCTTGTATGCGATTCTCCTGTATCATCCCTGCCTATAACGAGTGACCACGTATCGCCTCTGTTCTGACAACTGTTCTCGCGTGTGATGAGATCGATGAGGTGATCGTCGTGAACGATGGATCGATGGATGATACTCAAGAGGTGATCGACGGATTCTCCCATCCCAAGCTCCAGAAGATCTCCCAAGCGAATGCAGGGAAGGCAAAGGCGATATTTGCATGAGTTGCTCTCGCTACAGGGGTGCATATCGTGATGATCGACTCCGATCTCGTAGGACTCAGGAGTCAGCACATCACCGATCTCATAGCTCCTGTACGAGAGGGGAGTGTTGATGTCACACTCTCAATCCGAGAGAACAGTCTCGAACTCTACAAGTTCTGTGGTACTGACTTCGTCTCTGGAGAACGAGTGATACCGAGAGAGATATTCGCAGATGTATTATACTATACGACTGGTCCAGGATTCGGACTGGAAGTGAAGATGAATGAGAAAATCCTCATAGGAGGATATAGAGTGAAAAATATCATGTTCCCATGAGTGATCACGCCGAGGAAGTCCGTGAAGATGGGATATATCCGATGAACGATCGCCGATTGGAAGATGAATATAGATATCCTCAGAGTGATGCCTATCTGGAAGCTCGCTCGCCAATTTTGGTATTTTTCTCGATTTTCTTCTCGCTAGGTTCTTCTATGGCGAGGATGGTTGCTGACTTCTTTCGGAGGTAGAAGAACAATAGTACAGCCAAAGCAATCGAGAGTACAGATATGGTGATATATGAGATCAGTTCTAGTCCACTATATCGAGAGAAGATCGTATCGATATATCCGACATGGAATCCTACGAGTGATGTCATAAGAGGTATCAGGATACACAGGAGCGCCGATGCAACGATATACTTGCGAATCGGGACGCCGATCTTGCCTATATAGGTGAGTCAGATCGGAGGAGCGTAGGGTGTGAACTTGATGATGAGGATAGCGAGAGGGAGGTTGGTATGGATGAGATGATCGAGTTTTTGGATGAAGGATTTTTCTCGGGGTGTATCGATGGTAGTTTTTTTCTGGAATAAGTTCAGTCCGTACCGCCCGATACTGTAGAAGAGGAGATCCCCGAGGATGTCTCATATCCATCCGAGCATGAACACGATATAGATATCGAAGACTCCGAGTGAAGCTAAAAATGCTCCTGCAAATGTCACCAGAGGTCACTCGACGATCATGAGGGCGAGCATGACGACATATCCTCATGTCTGGAGGGATGTGATCGTCTCGGGATTGAGATAGTGTCCTATGTCCATATATCAGTATTGATAGGTGACTGTATGGATATGAATTCTTCGGTATAACTTTTCCAACTGTAGGTATCAGCTTTTACTATACAGTTGTCTCGATCGATCGTTTCGATGAGTGGGAGTCCTGATGCGAGTGACTTACCATACGGAACGAGGACACCATCTCTCCCATGAGATATGATGGATCGTGGTCACTCGACGTCGTAGGCCAGTACTGGAAGTCAACAGGCGAGAGCCTCTATGTTCACCAGTCAGAGAGTGTCGGTGAGCGATGGGAAGACGAATATATTGGCACTTCGGTATATCTCTGCGAGTTCTTTTTTGCTCTTGGAGCCGAGGAATGCTACTTCTGGAAAAGTTTTCTCAAGTGAGTCTCGCAGTGGACCATCCCCCACGACGATCTTGGCTCACTCCGTCTCGATCGCGAGGAAGTCCCCGATGTTCTTCTCTATGGCGATACGTCAGACGAAGAGGAGTATCGGATGTGCGAGGTCCTGGAACAGTGTCTGTTCGCCTGGGTAAAACGTAGCATGATCCACTCAGAATGGTATGACAGAAATCTTCTCTATAAGGTAGTGGTTCTGCTCTAGGTAGTTCTGCATGCTCGTGCTCGATACGATGATATGTGCTGAGCTATCATGGATATATCTGAGCGCTCGGTGTACATACTTCTCCTCGACGAATGGAAGCCGTAGAGATATGTACTCGGGGAACTTGGTATGGAACGCTGAGGTATATGGGATAGTGAGCTTCTGGCAGGCGCGCGCAGCAGCGAATCCGATAGTTCACTCTGTAGCGATGTGGATCATATCGGGTTCATGTGCTCGGATGAGCTGAGTGAGACGACGAGGTGTCACGATAGCGAATCGCACCTCAGCGTAGGTTGGGAATGGTATACTATGAAATCCATCCGCAGATACGATTACGACCTCGATATCCGATCATAGATGTGCTACGAGGGCTTCGAGTGTGATCTTGGCTCAGTTGATCTGATCGGCATATGTGTCAGTGAAGATGAGGAGTTTCTTTTTATCTCACATAGTTATATCTTCTTATGGAGAGTGATGATCACGATCTCGCTCTTGGTCCCGACTCGCATCGGTGGTCACCATGTCCCAACCCCACTCGATGTATAGAGAGAGTAGTCTCATATACGTGAGAGCCCATAGTCATGTCCATGGAATACGAGATGTGTGATCCAACTATTGGGCCAGAGTTGTCCTTGGTGTGTATGTCCACAGAGTTCGAGATCCACTCATGTCTGTGCGATCGCGTCGATCTGATACGGCGTATGAAAAAGAAGAACTGATGGATTCTCTGCCTTGTAGCTCTCTAGTCCCGTGATGGTTTTGGCGATATCCTTCTGGATCCCAGCCTCAGGATAGTCGATACCGATGATATCGAGTCCGTCTATCGTCACGATCTCGTCTCTGAGGATATGAGTTGGCGTATGTCCGAGGGCTCGGAATGCCCTCTCGACTCCGAGATAGGTCTCGTGGTTGCCATCGGCATAGTAGATCCCATGAGTCGTCTTTATGTCTTGGAGTGGATCGAGGAGATGCTCGAGTCTACCGTCCATCCCATCGAAGAGATCGCCCGTGATGCAGAGCATCTCGACCTTCTCAGTATTCACTCGCTTCACTATCCTCCGTACAAATCCAGATCTCAGGATATGTCATACATGGACATCGGATATATGAGCAATCTTCTTTCCATCCCATGCATCTGGTAGGTTGCGGATCTCGACATCGACACGCGTCATGCGGATGATACGCGCGTTGTAGAGGCCATAGACGGTTGCTGCTGCAGTCAGAGAGATAGCGATAGTACCAAGAATAGGGAGTGACACATAGAGTCATGCCCACTCAGCGACAAAGGCTATCACCCATATTGCACCGAATGATATCGTGAGGTAATGGAGTATGCCCATCCAGATCGCAGAGAGGTAGTAGGCGTATCGTGTCTTGCGGTTATCCCAGTAGCTCGCGCATATAGTGCTCGTGAAGAAGCTTACCGAGAGGAATGCGAGTATCATAGCGAGCCATATATTCTCTCGTGCGCTGATGTCGATATAGCGAGTGAGTGAGTAGTAGATGAAGTAGTGGAGATATCCGAGGACGATCATCAGGAATCCTACAAAAAAAGCCATTGTAAGTATATTTTTGGGTCGGTGCATGGGGAGTTTTTTAGAGTATGGGTTCGTGGGCATCATTATAGGAAAAAGCCCAAAAAAACGAAAAGAATTTTAGACTTTTACGAGTACTCTCTGCAACTCCTCGAATTGCTCGATCTGGCGGTCGAGTCTCACTTGTTGGGCCTCGGATACCGCGAGCAGTTCTGGAGTTCCTGTGATATTCTTCTCGACTTCAGTTTTGGCTGATTCGAGGATCTGTTGTTGCTCAGTGAGGCGAGTGGCGAGATCGGAGCGGAGATTCATGATAGATGATATAAAAACATTTATTTCTATTCTCAGATAATCATCAATTTTCGTAAATATTTTCTTTGTGCTAATCCAAAAAAGAATTTTTCGCAAGGAAAGAATTTTTCTAATTGTTTTTTGGATTTCTCATAGCTTAGCTTCTATTACCATAATATTTTCCAGATGCCTCATGCTTTTATGTAAAGATATTTTTTGTTTTATAAAAGTATTCACAAAATATATACTTATAGAAACTAAGATATGGGTGGTAATGTAAACTAAGAGTAACGACATGATAATATATACTCACTTATCTTTATAGAATATGACGAGAAGCTCTTTTATAGACGGTGCAAAAAATGTATTAAAGAAAAAGTCTATAAGTTCAAGTATTCCTACGGTAACCATAGTACTGATTAAAAGAGCAATCAATACTGATATATAAGGGAGTATAATTAACCTTAGAATACCAATTACCTTTAATTCCTTTGGTGAATAGTGATGATGCATTGTTTAGTATGGTAATGATTTACTTTATTTTTTCCAACCAACTGGTATCCAGAAATTTCTACACCCGCACCAGCACTCTCTGTAACTCCTCGAATTGCTCGATCTGGCGGTCGAGTCTTACTTTATTTTCTCCAACCAACTCGTATAGATACTCATATCCACCATCCGTAGGCTCGATGGAGTCTCGGCGAGGGTGGATTTGATCGACTGCATCGTGATCGTATGTCACTTGAGATCTTTCTCTGTGAGAGTGCCACTCTCTGCCTCATCGATAAGCTCTAGGAGATCACGACTCGCATCACGAGCCACCTCATCACAGATCGCCTCGATATCCGCTGATACATATCCATCAGATAGCTTCGCGAGTTCATCATAGTCGAGTCCTGTACTCGGGCGACCTGCTCGCTCGATATACATCTGGAATAGGGCTTTCCTTGCGATCGCATCAGGAGGTCCGAGGTAGATCTTCTTATCCAGACGACCAGAGCGGAGGATAGCAGAGTCGAGATGGTCGGGACGATTGGTTGCTGCGATGACGATGAGGTTCGGTGCTGACTCCAGAGCGTTGAACTCCTGGAGGAACTGGGAGACTTCTTCAGCCTTATTGGCATCTACATTGCTCGTACGAGCCGATACGAGTGAGTCGATCTCATCGAGGAAGAGGATGATTGGTTCGTTCTCTGCAGCTTTTTTTGCTCAGTCAAAAAAGTCCTTGATATTCTTGGTCGTCTGATGGAGGTAGGATGATCCAAACTCTCCCATATTCTTCGAGATGAATCCGCACCCGAGCTCTTCGGCGAGCTTCTTGGTGATGAATGTCTTACCAGTTCCAGGAGGACCATAAAATAACATACCAGTTGGGATCGAGATTTTGAATTTCTCGTATTCGGTGTAGAGGCGGAGGAGGAGTTCATTGCTTTTTTGTGATTCTTGTTTCTGTCATTGCGAGGCACGAAGCAATCCATTCTCCGTATTTTCTGGAACCTGGATCGCTTCATTCTTCGCGATGACGGGAACAATTGAATTTTCTTTCATCTTCTCTACCAGGAACTTGAACCTGAGTGGCTTGATGAAGCTATCTTTGAGTTCCTCTTTGAGTCCATCCATACCCGCCACAGCATCAAATCCAAAAGGCTTTCACTCCACTCGTGTGAAGTGCTGTACCTCGACTGCAGGCTTGGCTTCTTCGGTTTTTGCATCACCTGTTTTTGGTGCGACAGTGCCACTATCCTTGCTCGGTGAAGAGGGAAGTGGTGTGAACTTCGCATCGAAGTCCCGCATCATGTTCGCAGCCTTATCTACTCCAGACTGCATATCTGTGAGAGATCGCTCGAGATCTGCGAGACTCGATATATCGGTTCCAGAGTTTTTGAGATCCTTGAATTCTTTTGACTCTGTTATCTCAGAGAAGAAGGCATCGAAGCCGATGGGAGATGTTGGTGGGGTAGTTGTCATAGTTTTTTATTTTATTGAGTGACATGGGCTATAGGTTGATCATCCATCCCTACACTTATATCCTCAGTTGGTATCAAATGTACAAGTAGGATCATTTTTTAGCTTTTCACATAGAGCCTTCTCGCTAGCTATAGCTTTTTCTTGTTGTAATTTTGCATCTAATTGCCAACATGGAACTATCAGGATAATTCCAATCATCATGAGATACCAGCCAGCCTCTCTCTTATAGCTGAGTATGATTCATCCGATTAAGATAACGAGACCCATAATAAAACCATAGGCGTACATGCTCGGATCACTGGATAAATAGAGTAACATAAATCCATAAATCGGTGCTGAAAGTATCAGGATAGCTATGATGAGAGTTCGGATATTTTTGAGAATATTCATAGTGTTATTTTTTAATCCATCTGTCTAAATCCACCCCCTCTGGGGGTGGACCCACATAGGCTCTGCCACTGTAACCGTTGACTCGAAAAAAGGTTATGATATCCTAGA
>JANOIH010000035.1:0-8326 GCA_031407385.1 Candidatus Altimarinota bacterium
AAACTATCCGATTGAAACCAAACAGATCTCAACTTCTAACAAACCATACTTACTTCTTCTGTCCTCTCCATCTCAATAGTCGTAGACCCTTCTAGGGTCTTTTTGCTAAAGCCACCCCCTTTGGGGGTGGATAGTTACTTGATATAAAAATGCTTAAGGCAGTCATATTTGACATGGATGGGTTACTTGTTGATTCTGAACCTCTCTGGAAAGAGGCTGAACAAAAAATATTCTCTCGAGTTTCTATAGAGCTCACGTATGACATGATGGCACAGACAGCTTGACTCAAACTTATAGAGGTTATCGAGTATTGGTTTGTGCGATTCCCATGGGATACGACAAGATATCCAAAAGAACAAATTGCTAAAGATATCATAGAAGAGATGATATCTTTGCTTCTAAAAAAGGGTGTTGGCATGTCAGGACATCTATCCGCCATACAATTATGTAAGGATCAATGATATAAGATATGACTGAATTCAGCCTCTGACTATGCGATTATCGAGGTTGTTCTTCAGAAACTCTGAATCGTATACCTTTTTGATGTGATACATTCTGGCCAAGATGAAAAATATGGGAAACCTCATCCTGGTGGATATCTCTCAACAGCTGAGAAACTCTGAGTTCACCCATGGGAATGTCTTGTTTTTGAAGATTCGCTGAATGGTATTATCTCAGCTAAGTCAGCACGCATGAAGTGTATCGCTGTCCCAGAAGAACCCAATCATACAAATCCAAAATTTGCTATTGCTGACATGATCCTCCTCTCGCTCTCTCACTTCGATGGAGAAAAGCTCCAGAAACTCACCGTATAGTGGGTTTCTTTTTTCTCTTGCCTTTTCCCTCTTTCTCTATACCGTATTCTCAACTTCTTATCTTTCATCCTTCACTATTTTGTGGCTCCTACGTCCTCATCTCATAGAACCCCGTGACTATAACCGAATAGAGCGCATCGTGGCGAAGTCGGGTTTTGTCACGAAGAGATACTCGACTATGTTACTCGTACGCGGTATACTCCTCCATGTACTCCAGGGCAAGAGTTGGCGACAGGTGTGAGCCGAGCTCAGGGTGCCATATCTGCCGATATATCACTTCGCGACGTATATGCATGGACGCGCAGAAGAGGCGAGTTGTATCGAGTACTGCATCGGACGTGGTATCGCACTCTCTATCGCAAGTGAGCGTCATGTCACACTCGACATACTCGCAAGTGACGAGATCCGCGAGCTGAGTATCGCTGAGTACCGCCTGACTCGATATGTGAGTATAGAGTGAAAATAATACAAAATATTTGCATTTTATTCAGATTTCTTTATTATGTTCTTGTAACTTTCGGTTACAGCTTTAAAACTAAAAAATCTCTCGGTCAGGGGAGATTTTTTGTTGCACTTTTGTTACTTTTTGAGTATAGTTGTCGTATACTTCTTTTCTGTCATGCTGAGGTACGAAGCATCTGCCCATTTTACTCCATCAGAGCAGATCCTTCCTTCGTCAGGATGACGATAATCCTATGAAACTCATCGTCTGACTCGGCAATCCTGGGAAACAATATGCAAATACTCGACACAATGTCGGGTATATCATGGTGGACCAGATTCGGATAGATTGGGATTTTCCTCTATGGAGTGAGTCTCGGTTCCAGTGAGTCGTGAGTGAGGGGGTGCATGATGGAGAGAAGCTGATACTTCTCAAACCGACCACCTATATGAATCTCTCATGAGAGTCTGTCGCGAAACTCGCGAGTTACTACAAGATCGACCCCAAGACAGATATACTCGTGCTGGTGGATGATCTGGATATGGACTTCGCGAAGGTGCGCACTCGTGCACAGTGAAGTGCTGGTGGGCAGAACGGGCTCAAGTCCCTGATCGAGCATCTCGCGACCGATGAGTTCCACCGGGTGAAGATCGGTATCGGCCGAGATCCACGATATGAGGTCTCTGACTGGGTATTGTCTAAGCTTCAGAAGGGAGAACTTGAAGTTCTAAAAAATGAAACCCTCCTCACAGTAAGAGAAAAGGTAGAAGAATGGCTAGGATAGATTTCCGTCATGTCGAAGTATGAGACATCTTGCTCAGAAAGTGGGGCAGGATTTCTCACAGGTTCGAAATGACAGAAGTCATGTACCAAGAATCTAAAACTATATACTATCTCTCTCTATGCGTCTCGACCTCGCCATCAGTGAACAGTTTGGATATTCGCGCAACAAGGCTCGGTCTTTTATCGAAAGTGGTCTCGTATCCATAGATGCCAAGATATGTAAAAAGCCTTCGCAGGAAGTTCCCGAATGACATACTTTGTCTATATCTGATGCACCAGAACTCGAGTGGGTATCACGCTCAGCAGGCAAGCTCGAATGACTCCTAGAAGTGATATGAGTGGATTCTATCCACTGAAAATCCTGTCTCGATATCGGCTCTTCGACTGGAGGTTTTACTCAGATACTGCTCGCACATGGTGCTCTACGGGTGACAGCGGTCGATGTTGGCACAGATCAACTCCATCCATCCATCCGCAGTGATGAGCGTGTCGTATCCCATGAGAATACAGATATCCGTACCTTTGCTCCATGAGAGACATATGATGTTATTACGATAGATGTATCTTTTATCTCTCTTCGCGAGATCATCCCAGTATTGCCCAGATTCATGACAGCCGATACAGATATCTACCTCCTCTATAAGCCTCAGTTCGAAGTCGGACGAACCAACCTCCGCAAGACATGAGTTCCACGAGATGATAAGGTCGTCACAAAAACACTCGCTGCGTTCCAGGACTTCCTCGTCACATCGGGATTCTGCATGAAGCATATCATGAAGGCTGCAGTCATCGGAGAGGCAGGGAATCAGGAGTATATGATGTGGCTCCGAGCCTATAGCAAGTAGGAGATAGGAAATAGATCTGAAACAGATAGATTTTGTATTTTCCTTGATTTCTCTATAAAACAAAGTATTCTCCTCCTACCTCCTACCTCCTACCTCCTACCTCCTACCATATGCGTATCATCTCCTGGAACGTGAACGGTATCCGCGCTACATCGAACAAGTGAGAACTCGCTCGTATCCTCGCAGAACAGGATCCAGATATCCTCTTCATGCAGGAGATCAAGGCAACTCCCGATAAGCTCACGGAGGAACTCCTCTCACCACTTCCATATATCGCCTATTACAATCCAGCAGAGAAGCCAGGATATGCAGGGACAGGTGCATGGGTGCATTCTCGACTTTTTGAGGAGTATGATATCGAGTGGCGGGCGAGCTTCCCATGAGATCCGACAGCGAACGAGGGACGAGTGGCACATGTGATCTTGAAGAAAAAAGATATAGCTTTCGCTCATTGTGAAGAATGATCAGTGCCAACGTTCCGTCATCCTGAGGTTTCTGGAGCTCAGGATCTCCCCCAAGAATCTAGATTCCGTGCTGAGGTACCACGGAATGACGGGAATATCGATTCCCCAGTCGACATCAATACGATCATCGATATATTTGGTATCTACTTCCCGAACTGAGGCAAGTCTGATCAGGCATGGCAAGACAAGCTCGTATTCTACCGAGAGTTCGGCGCATATATGGATACTCTCAGAGATACTGGACACATGGTCCTCTGGGGAGGAGATCTCAACTGTGCGCACCATCCGATCGACCTCGCCCGACCGAAGGAGAACGATGGGAAGATCGGATTCCACCCACTCGAACGCGCATGGCTCGATGAGCGCACCACAGACGACTGGCACGATATCTGGCGTGAACGTAACCCGAACGTCATAGATGTCTACTCATGGTGGGATGTCATCACTCGCTCGCGTGCTCGCAACGTCGGATGGCGTATCGATGCCTGGTGGGGAAGTGCCCCTATATATGAGAGGACTCGTGATACCTATTACCTATGAGAGCAGATGGGATCGGATCACTGTCCGATGACGATCGATCTGGATATCTAGGCTTGTTTATATTTTGTTTGTCATTCCGCAGCTTGCGGAGGAATCCCTTTCAAACTCATCTTAAGAGATATTAATTCTTTCTTTCTCATAAGCAAAAGTAAAAGGGATCTCTACGAGATAACAAAAAAGAACATATCGAAAGAAGTCTATCTAATAACATCCACCGACTACACCAGGACTTCCTTTCATACAGTTCTTCTGCATGATGGGGATACGCTTCTCTAGGAGAGCATTGATCCCGACGAGGCTCGCATGCATATTCACGAGGTTGGTGATGATCGTATTGGTCGTAGCATCTTCGTCATTCTGGGATCTGGCCTTGGTCGTGAGTTCTCAGTAGAGTGCTGTTATCTGCTGATTATCGATGATGAGCTTGTCAGTCTCTTGGGTGATCGTGATGAACGCATCTGTATCCCGTGCCTTCCACTTCAGGGCTCTGAAGTCGGCGAGGAGCTTCTCGAGTCCGATGATATATCGTCTCGTGCACTTATCCGCACTGCGAGATTGATCCTCTATACTCATGGTCCCGTTGCTCTCGGCCTGACTACACTCGAGGTTGGTCATCATCTGTTGCATAGCACCCTGCGAGAGTCACTGACGTGTGAGTTCTTCTTTGAGGAGATTGGACTGGAGCTGATTGTAGCTTGCTTTGCCGTTCTTCGATGTTCCTGACATGAGTGCCATCGCCTCATCCCAGTTTGCTCGTGCGATCGTGATATCAGTCCCGAATCCTTCGATAGCCTTGGTCGCTTTCTCGATCACAGTAGAGAGATCGACCTTGTTGCTACAGTTCGCAGTAGCCTCTTTGCGATAGTTATCGAGTATTGATTTTTCTAGGGCATCTGTACCTTCTCAGACGTTCCCGATCACCACTCACTTGAAAAAATCTTGTACCGCGTTGTTGCGCGAGATGAGTGCGATGATCTCGGCTTCTGCGGGTCCATCGAGCTGACACTTCGCTCCGAGTTGGTCGAGTGCTCCGAGGAGAGTGTTTTTCTCCAGGGTATAGAGGAGTTGTCCGTGTGTGAGTGCTATCGGAGAGGCATCGTTGTGGAATAGTGTGAGTACGTTATACGTGAAGTCGGTGATCAGGTTGTTCATGATCGGGAGCTGATTGCCTGCCTTATCCAGAGTCGAGAGTGTCGCTCGTAGGCTCGTCATCGGACTCGTGCTCGCACCACAGATACTGGGATACTTGCTCACGATGGCACTCGCTGCTGTCGTAGACTCACGGATATAGTTCGCGAGAGCTGCTGGTGGTCACTTCTCGATCGTGCACGCTGCAGAGACTCACTCGCTCTGAGAGAGGAGTGTTATGATGATCATAGCGATGAGGGTGAGTCGTGAGTACATAGTGAGATTATTTGATTTTCTTTTTATCCAGGGCAATATGCTCATACACCGCCTTCTCGAGGAGATTCGAGAGAGACTCGGTGAACACATGCAGCTCAGTGAGATTCGTGGAGAATCCCTGATAGTAGTTCGCTCGAGACTTCCCGAGTGCTATATCCATACAGTTACGCAGGGCATCATCTTCAGGATTGATCACTCCGAGGATCTTGTTAGTCTTTCAGACAGTTTCAGTGGTACTAGTGATAGATGGTTGGTATCCTGCGCCACCGGTGATATTCGCTCTATGCTTATCAGATGGGAGACCAGCACTCACATAGGCACACCGTCGCATCGACTCGAACTGAGCATCTTGTTCTTCTTTGGTATCTTCTTTTTCGACTTTTTTGACTTCTTGTGGTCCGCGTTGCTGGACATAGACCTTTATTCCACCGAGTATGGCTGAGAGTTTGAGATTGCTCGAGATTGCTGAGAAGGAGTTCTTCGCATGTTGTGTAGATGCGAGATTGCTACCCGAGATCGGAGTCATGATAGCCGCATGCTTGTCTATGAGACTCTCGATCGAGTAGGACTTGCCTCCACCGAGGAGATTCATCTGGCCGGGAACCATAGTCACCTTGATACAGAAGTTATCGTTACATGGGAGCTGATCATAGACGTCACTCGCACTTGTCTCCACGGGAGCACTCGCTGCTGCCGCAGCCCCAGCTCACCCATACGCAGCTCAGCCGAGTGGGGGAGTACCTCCTGCGAGGACTGCACCGAGATCATCTGCGAATCCACCATCCGTCAGATTGCCCACTGGGGTTGCTCCACCAGGGACACTACAGACTCATCCGACCCCGAGCGTTACGAGAGTATTATTTTTGCCTGCTGTTACTGGAGTTGTTGTATTATTTGCTTGTTCGATAGTGGATGCCGATGCTCCGACCGTACTCGTATCCCCGAATAGTGAACCCACATCTTCTCAGCGGGCGAGCTTCGCAAAAGAATCAAAACTCATGTTTTTCTTTCCGATATAGTCCAGCTTCTGTGTGAAGAGGATGGAGTTAATCTTCTCGATATCCGATAGTATATCATAGTCACTGTTCGCCGTATCGCCATCGGTATAGAGTCCGATCAGCCCCATCTTGCTCGCTCGCTCTTCTGACTGTGCTGCTATCGCGCCCATCTTGCTATAGGTATCTGTGAGACAGGTTGCCGCGTTCTGGAAGGTGACACTGTCAGATACTCCGAGACTCTTGTTCTTCGCCATGAACTGCGAGAGTGGAGTGAGATCTCCATATGTGAGCGCTCTGAGGACTCACTCGTTCATCGGTTCGATATCGAGCCATGCGATCTTGCCCCGACACGCACTGCCATATCCTGCAAAAGTTCTGAAACTGGAGAGTTGTTTTTTTCTCAGGATATCGGTCGTACTGTCGATGGTATCGTGTATGCGACTATAGAATCCGAGCTCCAGTCGCGCACCGATAGTCGACGCCTCTTCCGCTCGGGCGAGTGGAGTAGCTATGAGACTCAGGATGAGGAGTGCGAGTGCGATACGTAACATGATCCCATTGTATCCAAAAAGACTCAAAAAAGCAATTTTTCTAAAAGGTTGCACGAAAATACAAATTACATATACTTTCAGAGTTATCTAATCTTATTATTATGCGCATCCTCATCACCCTCCTCTCACTCACACTCATCGCCTCATGTACCCTCCCAGGTCGCAACACGACTCCTACAGGAACGGGCACAACGCCAATCCCCACAACTGCCAAGTACGACGTCGCGCTCCAGAAGTCTATCCCATCTCCGACATACGGAACAGGCAAGCACATGATCACGATCTATGCTGACTTCCAGTGTCCTGCGTGTCAGAACTATGCTCGTACGATCGGACCACTCCTCGAGTCATATGCCGCGAGTGGCAAAGTCATGATCACCTATAAGCAGTTCCCACTCACATCTATCCACAAGAACGCCTATCGTGACTCGATCGCGGGTCTCTGTGCCGCAGAGCAAGGCAAGTATATGGACTACAAGAAGACTCTCTACTCTCTCGAAGAACAGAAGTCAGGGGCCGCCGTCACCGATGCTGACCGAGTCGAGATCGCTCGTGCCAACGGACTCGATGCTGCTGCGATGACCCAGTGTCTCGCAGATAACCGCTATGCTCGACAGGTAGATACTGAGATGGCAGAGGGTGATGCCAAGGGAGTGACTGGAACACCGACCACATATCTCGATGGATCTCGCCTCGATATCGGAGCTATATTCGCCGATATGGAAAAAGGAAAAGCCTTCATGGAAAGAATGCTCGCACAGTAATATGAGTTGGGTTCAAAAAATATCTCCAGAGTACTTCTGGAGATATTTTGTTAACGGTATTGGATATCTATATTCTCGATCACACGTTCCGTATCTGATTCACTATATGTGACATTGAGTCTGCGATTCTCGATTACGAATACAGACATCTTCTTGTCTCAGGCCTGCTCATATGGGACGAGATCATGAGAGAGCTTCTTGGTTATTACGTCGATCATTGTGACAATGAGGGTTTCAGTTTTCTTGTCATATTCATCGAGTATCCACGCCTCATGCCAGAGTCATGTATCTGTATAGAGCTGGAAATAATACATCTTCAAACGGAAGATGTATTGACGAATAATAGATAGTGATCCTGGAGCAAATATTACTTGCTTCATACAAGACTCTGATTATAAGTGTGAATCATATTCTGTAAGTCTCCCTTCTGCTCCTGTGCGTATGCACGAAGCGATGCCTTTGCCTGCTCGGGAGTGAGTCTAGATTGTGACATATATGATAATTAATATGTCATCAGTATATCCTCATGGTATCAGAAGTCAAAAAAATCTTCGAGAAGATTTTGCATGAAAGTGGGGGATTTAATCCATCTGTCTAAATCCACCCCCTCTGGGGGTGGACCCACATAGGCTCTGCCACTGTAACCGTTGACTCGAAAAAAGGTTATGATATCCTAGACTTTGCAAAAAGACCCTAGAACTTACATCATAACCTTTTTTC
>JANOIH010000024.1:0-51428 GCA_031407385.1 Candidatus Altimarinota bacterium
ATATTTCTGAGTATTTGCAGAAGAATGAATCAAAGAACATAAGTGACTCAGTCCAAAGAGATTAGAGTCATTTATAGCACTTTGGATCACTTTTAGGAACCAAAAGTAGCACACTATTTTTTCTATTTACCCCTTTTTCTTTATGAAAAATCCTATTTCTGCTATGGGTGTATTTTTCCGAAAATCAGTATCGACATGAATAATCATATCAATACTCTGGACTAGTATGGGTATATACGTACCTACAAAAACTTTTGCAGCTACAGATATAGATATCAAAACTACAAAAACAGTAGATAAAACATCAGTAGTAGTATGAGAGACCCTCACGTACACCCTAATACATGAAAATATCGGAAATGTCGACGGCTCGGGCACTACTATCAAAGACGCACTCCCTCCGACAGTAGATGTGACCTCGATTAGCTGTCTCGCTACTGGAGATGCAGTGTGTCCAAGTGCCAGTCCAACCGCAGATCAGTTATCGGCAGGTGAAGTAGTCTCAGTATTCCCAGCTGGAGGTAAACTCACATATACCATCATAGCAACTGCTAATGGGAATACGACCCAGAGATATATAGACTGGACCTCAGTGACACCTGCTACAGCCTCAGGGAATTCAGCTATAGGTACCCTCAGTGGCAATACTATATCGCTATCTTGGAACAAGCTCACTCCGAGTTGTGTTACAGTACCTACTGGTATTACAGGTATCGATCTCAATACCATTCCACAGATTGGAGGATCTTCAGGATATTCCTCTTCACTATTCACCCCTGCTCCTACATCGACGACAGAATGGCTCGGAGTAGAGCTCAATCAAGCCAACTGTCCCGCGGACAATGGTAATCAAAACAAAGTGACCATTACCTTTGCAGAGCCCATCAAAGATCCAACAATCCATATACTCAATCAAGATGCTGGGCAACTTGTTTTTGATCCTCCGTTTGCTGCTACCAAGGTTTCTGGAAATGTTTATTTTGAAGTCAGTCCTGATGGGAGGACTTTTAACTCCACTCCGAGTGTGGCTACTATCACTGGTTGTGGGACAGGATCCAATGGTACAATAGCAGGTTGTGGAAGTGCACGTGCTTCAGGCTATTATAGCTCTATTTCTTTCTTTTTGAATGATAGCGTGCCCAATGCAGGGAGTGGAGATGGTTTTTATATGACGATATCGTCTGCTCCAGTAGTCCCTATCGAGAACTGTTCAGAGGTAATAGTAGCTTCAGGCTCTACTGATCTCGACCCTACAAATAACAGCAGTTGTGTCGTCACAACTATCGTCCTCCCATCGCCCACTGCCATAGACGATACCTATACAGCTACTGGCTCTACTCCCGTGACCCTCACTCCACTTACCGGAGACTCTACAGGCACTACGATCAAATCCATAAATGGAACAGATCTCACTCCAGGAACTGCACAGATCATCACAGTTCCAAATGGTACAGTCAATGTCTCAGCAACGGGCGTGATCACCTTCACGGCGAATCCTGGGTATAGCGGAGCCGTGACATTCCCCTATGTGATAGAGGATGCGAATGGGCAGACTACTACAGCGAACCAGAACATCACTGTTAATCCAGCACTAGTCGTCACTCCTCCTGTCTCATCTGGTGGTGGCAGCTCAGGAGGGTCGAGCTCATCTTCTCAGATACAACTTCCTCCTCAGGCTGCAACGACTCCCGCCCCTCCACCAAAATGAAAAAAACTAGTAGCTCCACTTCCTCCGAAGATCATCGATGCAAAAGATAATACGATCACAAAGGTAGATCCAAAAAATGAAGTTATCAATATACTTGATAACGATACACTGAATAATAAAAAGATCATAAAAGGAAGCGTGAAGATCGTCATCCTTGATAATGCAGGGATCAACGATATCAAGATCGATAAAAATGGAAAACTCACACTCCCAGGACGTATCCCTCCAGGACTTCATAAGATAAAGTATCGTATAGTATCTACTCTAGATCCTGATATTTTCGATGATGCAGAGATTACTTTCAGATGAATATTTGCTACATTCACCCTCCCTGAGCGCCTTCCAGATACAGGAACATCGCTTAAAGATAAGTGAGTCCGCGTTATCAAGCAAAATCTTGTAGAGACGGATACGGTAGCCAGGTTTACGCCATCTGTGACAGCAAAAGAATCTTCTCGCGATCCATATTTCTATATCAACTCTCTCCCTGAGAAAGATAGAAATGCCCTAACCTACGTCGTCATACCGACATCAGGTATCATTACACCTATTACCGAGGCAGATCCAGGATCTATTGATCATAAGACTATCGTCTCTGGTAAGAGGATCAATATCAATCCTTACCTCAAAGCAGGTGCAATGCACTATCCAAACTCAGCATTTGGTTGAGAGATTGGGAATATGATCATCTCAGGACATTCATCATATTGGAAGAAGGATGATGGAAGATACAAGACAGTATTCGGACTTCTCCCTACGACTGACATATGAGAAGAAGTATGGGTCATGCAGAGAGTGAGAGACCAGGAGACAAACAAGATCAAATATAAAATATTTCGTTATCAGGTAAAATCGTCATATAATACGAATCCCTATAATGTAAACATACTCACTCAGGATCAAAATAAAAAAGAAATCACCTTGATCACGTGTACTCCGATCGGAGGACTCACGGGTCGCTGGATCGTGAAGGGTGAGCTTATCGAAGAATAGAGGAGATTCTAGATCAGAACAAATATTAAAAAAGTAGAAAAAATAGTATGCTATTTGCATACTATTTTTTCTACTTATCTAAAGTAACTACGAATCAGTATATACATTTTGTCACTTTTTGCTATACTCTGCTTATGCAAAAGCCTTACAATCGCACCCTCTTCATCTTCCGTCAGGATCTGCGGACTCATGATAATACTGGGCTCATTGAAGCCGTGAAAAAATCAAAAGAAGTATTCCCGATTTTTATCCATGATGCTCGAGCTATCGAGGATTTCTGAGAGACAGATGCTCGATTCGGGCTGATCCGCGAGGCACTCGAGACGATCGATAGAGAGTTGCAAAAAGTCTGAGGCAGACTCACAGTCTACCAGTGAAAACCCGAAGAGATCGTAGAGAAGCTCATAGAAGAATATCAGATTGATGCCATATATCTCAATAGATCCTACTCACCGAGAGGGAAGGAGAGGGATGATGCTATTCTCGGGATATGTGATGCGAGTGGAGTTGATTTTCACTCTTTTCAGGACTTCCTCCTCGTCGAGCCACACGAGTGCGAGCAACGCAAGGTATTCACGCCGTACTCGATGTTGTGGAAAAAGTTCCTAATCGCACATCCTGAGAGACTACAAGTACAAAAATTCGATGGGACTCAGACACAGTGGTTCGTCCCAACAGATCGCCGAGAGATAGGAGATATCATCACTGTACCACATCATCCACTCTGGACGATCGCGTTCGGTCGGAGTCGTCTCGATCGAGACTTCTCTCATTATGATGATCTCCGCAATCTCCCTGCCATAGATGGATCGACTCGACTCTCACCGTATATCAGATTCGGTATTTTTTCTATCCGAGAGATCTATGCGAAGTTCGTTCCAAAACCCCCTTTGCAAAGGGGGGCAGGGGGGATTTTGATTCCTGGGGAAAATCCTCAGTCCACCACAGAGCAGGTGGACAGCTCCTTTACAAAGGAGCTCACTGAAACCCTCCTGAACGAGATCATCTGGCGAGAGTTCTGGTATCAGATCGCGTATTATTTCCCATTTACGTATCAGATCGAGTTCCAGGAGAGACGGAGAACTATCGAGTGGCAAAATGATACATCGAGCTACGAGTGGCAGAGATTCACTGAGTGAAAGACAGGATATCCCCTCGTAGATGCAGCGATCCGCCAACTCATAGAGACCAACTGGATGCACAATCGACTCCGTATGGTAGTGGCGTCATTCCTCACCAAGAATCTCGGCTACGACTGGAGACTCGGGGAACTCTTCTTCAAAAAATACCTAATCGACTATGATGAGGCGGTGAACTATGGGAACTGGCAGTGGAGTGCATCAGTCGGTGCAGACCCCAAGCCGGTTCGGATTTTTAATCCACTTCTCCAATCAGAGAAGTTCGATACTGAGTGTCGGTTCATCAAGAGATATATTCCAGAGCTTGCGACTGTAGATCCAAAACGAATCCATACCCTCGATCTGGCATGAGTATATTATCCACCGATAGTCGATCAAAAAGAAAGTGCGAGACTCGCGAGAGAGCGATATAGAGGAGAGACGGTTGCAGTTTAGACTTTCTTTTTCATTGGTTTCGGTATCGGGAGTGCATCGAGTGTCAGCTTCACTACCCGAGCGAGTTCTTCTCTATTCTCGAGCCACTCAGCATTCACCTGTGCAGTATTCTTGGATCCTGGATATGCCCGCGTCTCTCTATCCTCGAACATCTCTATCGTCTCAGGAGTCGTCTTGAGAAAAAGAGTACCATCACATACCAGTCCGAATATCCGTCACTGTGAGTACACACAATACTCTCCCATCATTGGCTTCCAAGTAACCACTGGAATGAGTGAGAGGCAATCAGTGAGATGTTCGGGAGTGGATCTAGAGGTGGACATAGTATAGGGTCGTATTTGCCATGATTCGTGCAATATTATTTGTAGTGAGTGCGTATCTCAAATAGTAAATAAAAACCAATCAAAACTCCCACAATAGACCCTACCGAGAATGTACTTCAGAATATAGAGAGAATGATCCCAATAGTTGAGACAATCTGTGACCAAAAGAGTTTATCCCAGCCTGACTTGAGTCCTGCCTTGAGTCCTGGATATGCCCAGAGTGCGAGCCCAGATGATACGAGCCCGATGAGTACATGGACCATCATCCAGAGAGTTGCTCCGAGGGTCACCACAGTCAGGACTACTCAGAGTGATCCGATGGCCAATAGAGAGACAACGCCAAGTATACCAAAAATCAGAGCGAGCCACGGAGCTATCGTGATCAGTATATCTCTGATGTTCTGAGGGAGATGAGGAGCCTTGGCAAACACATCGACGAGCTGATTCTCGAGTACTCCAACCTGTTGTTGTATGTCGCTCATATTCATGAAGATTAGTATGTAGAGATCATCATTATATCCTTTCAGATCTTGATTTCAAGCATATCTCTAGAAAATATTGAGATGTTCGAGTGTAGATTTAGAAGTGGACATACTTTAGAGATATATAGAAAATAATTCTTTTCTACATGTACAATAATTACCAAGTTGATATATGGCTATTCTATCAATATTAATAGACCCTATTTGTTCTTGAAAATCGAGTTCTCAGATTCCAAGAGAGATATGTGGATGGAAAATAGCCTCTTCCTTTTTTTGGTCATGATTTTTTACCCACTCAAGAGTTAGAGTATTGACTTCTTCAGGATCGTAGAAGTTACTTTTATTTGGATGGAAACTCATAAGTGGCTTTATTTTCCCTACTATGTGATTGTATATTTTCTGTAGTTCAGCTGATGGTACGATATCGATATATTGCCATGTTCAGCTATCTGGCAGTGCAGATTCTTTTACTCAATTGGATTCTATATGAATACCTCTGTCTTGCAAAACAGGTAATGAAGAAAGAATTCTCTGAATACTCTCTAACTTAGACTCCTCTATGCATCACATAATCATGGTAATATGGGGCACTCTGTCGGTTAGCGACTGTTCAAAATTTTCACTATCTCATCTGAGAGATTGACTCATCTGGATTATCCTCTTCTGTATCTCTAAAGAGGGCAGAAGAACTATATCGATAACGATTGATGACATAATGATATTGAGTTAGTAATCTTTACACTATCTCTTCCTCTGCCTCGTCTCCCACGAATCCATCATGCTGGAGATCTACCATCTCTCTATATTCCGCAGAGAGCCTATAGAGCACTCTGTGACTTCACTTCGCCACTATACGTCATTGCTCCATGAGATAGATCGTATCTGCACTCATGATCGTCGAGAGGCGATGAGCGATGATGATCGAGGTGCGTCACTCCATGAGATGGTCGAATGCTCCTTGTACCAGCTTCTCAGTCTTGGTATCCAGAGCGCTCGTGGCCTCATCGAGGATGAGGATCTCAGGGTTCGCGAGTATTGCTCGTGCGATAGCTATACGCTGTTTCTCACCTCCTGATAGCTTGAGTCCTCGCTCTCCGACTTGTGTCTCCCACTTCTCTGGAAGCGACTCGATGAAGTCCAGGATATTGGCCTCTCTGCATGCCTTCTCTATATCTGCCTGCGTGATACCATCCCTGACATATTCGAGATTGTGCTGGATCGTCTCGTTGAATAGAGTTGTATCTTGGAATACGGCTGCGAACTTCTGTCTATATGACTCTAGAGTGAAGTCATAGATATCGGTGCCATCGATGAGGATCTGACCCTTACTCGGCTCGTAGAATCGCATCAGGAGCTGTATGATAGTCGACTTGCCACTGCCAGTATGTCCGATGAGTGCGATCCGCTCTCACTTCGCTATCGTGAAGTCAATATCTGAGAGTACTTCACGAGGACTCGATGGATAGGAGAATGAGAGATCTTTGAATACGATATTTGTAGATACCCGTGATAGTATGTTTTTACCAGTGTCCACCTCACTCTCCATAGCGAATACTGCTTTGGCTTTCTCATAGTAGGCTATATCTCGCATACTACTCTGTATCACACCGAACAGTTCCATAATCGGTGAATAGATACGATCGGTGAACGCGATAAAAAAGAAGAAAGTCGCATAATCCGTCTGACCCGTATAGAGGAGTATCCCCCCTCCTGATATCGTGACGAGCTTGGCTATGATGGTGAAAAACCTGCCAAATGCATTGAATTGACTCCAGTTTTTTCTTACGCTATATTGGGCCTCATTGCCTGACTGCATGCGCCCTCTCATGAGTGAGTGCTCTGTGTTGATCCGACCGAATATCCGTATGACGGGGAGATTGATGATCCCATCGATAAGACGATCGTACATACGATCCCATGCGGTGTTGGCGACTCTCTGGTTCTTGTGTGCCGTACTCCCGAGTGAGAATACGCCGATGACGCCTATCGGCAAAAATGCGAGACAAATGAGGGTAAATACTGGATCTATGAGAATCCCTGATATCAGGAGCGTGATGAATACGAATACTTGAGGTAGGACTGCTAGGATAAAATTATCCGCAACGGCCCAGATTGCCTCAGCAGAGCGGTCGACTATCTTTTGTTTCTCACCGGCTTGGATATTGCGATGGTACTCGATCGGGAGACACTGCATCTTGTACATGATCTTCATCATGAAGTCGCCCCAGTCTTTCATCGCCTTCTGGAGCAGTCGCATCCCGTACATATATCTCGTCACGATCGTGGCAATCGAGAATACGAGCCAGATACCGATGATCTGGAAGAGTGTGTTGAGTCATTCTTTTCTCTCGATACTACCGATGAGCCATCTATAGAAATACGGTTCACTCGAGATACAGATCACGAGTATGATAAGGAGGAAGGTTATCATTTTCCAATCTTTCTTGAGGGTTTTGAGGTGACTTGCCATCTCGAGGAGTGTGGAGAATGAGAATTTGCGATTATGTATAGCGTTGTTTGTATCAGCCATATTGTTGGTTTATTTCGGTACTTTTATCGTAGGAAGTCATTGCTCCTCTCCATCGTACGTCCGATGATGTCTCCAGAGAGTGTATTGGTGATCGTCTGTTGGAGCTTCTTCATCATATCACGGTTCTCCAGCATGATATCTCCGCGGTTATCTTTGTACCACAGAGCATTATGATACTGATGATTATCTGCACTCCATGGGAGTGGGATGATGATTTTTCTTTTTTTGAACAGGTCTATCTCAGCCAGACTCGTCGCACTGCCACGAGTGATGATGAGATCAGCCTTGGATAGGATAGAGCCAAGTGTATGGGCATCGATCCAGTCATATAAGGTGATATTCTGGAATCCAGCAAAGAGAGATCTCTCTTCCTTGTTGAGTATGCCGAGGAGAACTATCCACTCGACATCGAGTGGGCGGCAGGTCTCAGCGATAGCCCTGAACACATCACGTGATCCTTGGCTTCCACAGATCACGAGGACATGGTTCTTGGTGGTTTTCCAGTAGCGGTAGTCCTTCGGTGGCTTGGTGATATCTGGGTCGATGATCTGCCCGACGACCGTACACTTTGTGTCCTGGAAGTGCTTGCGCGATATGTCGAATCCGAGGAATATCCGCTCAGCGATGAGTCCGAGGAGGAGGTTAGACTTCCCAGGTATTGTGTCAGATTCATGGATCCAGAGTGGGATCATGAGCATCCATGCGGCGATACCGACAGAGAGAGACCCTGGTCATCCCTTCGAGAATACGATATCTGGCTTCTCAGCGAGCAGTACCGCGCGAGCCTGGAATAGGCCACGCAACAGGACAAAAGGATAGATTAGTACCTTCGGTGACCAGACGGTCGAGAGTTTCAGGGTATGGATCGGGAAAAACCGCACCTTCTCTCTCGCTGCTTCCTCGGACTCGAGTGAATCCTTCCCACCGATCCAGAGATAGTCCAGATTCACATGAGCATGTTCGTGTATGAGTGCGACGATCGGTGTGACGTGTCCACCTGTTCCACCTCAGACGAAGGCGATTTTCCGATACTTGGCAAAAGAGATCATAACGAGCTATAGCTAACAGATAAAATTCCGATCGATTGTATCAGAAAATCACCAAATTGCAAAGGTGAAAACATGACTCTGAAGCAAAAAATATGGATATTATTCCTCATCGTCTTCGCCGACGATCTTCTCGAGCATCTCTATGATAAAATCCCAAGTCTCGATATTGGGCTTCATCGTGAGGATATCATCGACCTCGAACCACTTATATTCGTGGATTTCTGTGGGTTGGATTTTTCATACTTGGCTATCTGACTCCATCAGGAACACATACTCAGTGCGGGACTTATCCTTGCCATCCTTGTCTGTGTAGGAGAGATCATAGATAGAGATCGGGAGTGGGTGATGCATGAGCTTCTTCCCACGATGATGGAGCATCTCTTCATGGTCCATGTCGAAGAAGCGAGCCTCGAGTGAGAACTCTTCTTGTAACTCTCTCTGCATCGCCTCGTGGATCGACTCACCACTTTCGACGTGTCCGCCAGGGAGCACCCACGGAGTACCGGCCTTGTGCTGAGCCATGAGCACTTTCCCATCAGGGTTAAAAACAAAAGCACGGACAACAGTAGGAAAAGACATAGTAGAGAGAGTTAATAGAGATAGAGTATATAGAGAAAGTGAGAAAAATCGAGGGGAGATTATCGAAATCCCATCTTGATCCGATCGAGCCAGTGTGTCGTCGGGAGTGGGAGCGCATGTCTCATGAGGAAGGCATACTCCATCTGGACGATGCGATAGTAGTTTCACTCAGTATCGATGATCACTTTGTCGAGGATAGATGGGTCGATGTGCCACTCTGTCTCTCGGAACCACTGGAACCGATCGAGCTCGGTACTCTTCACTACTTCTAGTCACTCGGGTATATCTACTTGGATCGGTTCATCTCGCCAGAGGTACCCATTGGCCTCGACTTCCTCCTTGGTGAAGCTGTCATCTATGAGGTAGGCAAGGGTATCATTAAAGTAAAACGGACACATCGAAGCGGGGAAGAAGTCGCCCAGAGTTCCATCATCTTCCATGCTTGCGAATATCTGTTCTGCGAGGATCTCCCACTCTTCCTTGGTATACTGCTTGTTGAGTATGCAGTAGGACTTGTTCTTGAGACCGATACAGCCGAGGCAGTGGTGAGAGTTCTCCATATCCATGCTATAGTAGCAATACGAAGATGACTCTCATATCAAGGTAGAACAATATATGTGGTGTGAGTTATATCAAGCGCTACATACTGCATAGTATTCCTGGATATTCATACCTGTATCGATACAATCAAAACAATTATATGATCCTTGGTCTCACCCATTTCAGATAAGTATATTGCGAGAATCGATATATCGAGATATCCAACCTCCATTCTTCACGTTTTTACTGAGGAATATATTCGCTCCCTCCACATTCTCTGAAACTATATTCATTCCACGTACTTTTCTTGTATTTTCTGCATATTCCTCATATCTTGATCTCTCCTGGAGGATTTTAGCTTTCTTTTCTCTATAGGTCTCTTTGCTGAGAGTTATATTATCGATGCAGTACGACTGATTCTCTAGGTTATCACAAGAGATACACTCATGACAGCCTATGAGATTGCTCGAGAACCATATATCCCGAGAGTTACGGACATATCTACTATAGAATATCCGAGATGAGCTATCGATCCCTCAGGACATGTATACTTCTGTAGAGTTATGAGTCACAAAAAAAGACCCGATAATAGCGCTCACATTCTCATAGCAAAATGCACTATATAAGATGTTCTCAGCATTTCATCATATCTGAAATGAGAGATAGGCGTTCTTTGCACCAAAAGCAGAGTCACAGAAATTGCTATTTTCATTTTCTCAGAATTGCAGAAGATTTTTCTTCGCACTATGTGTCATGACGGAGTCAAACTGATCCAAAAAAGATGATCCTACGTCATACTCCTTCTGATAGGGTGATATCGACGCATACTCTGAGATAGAGACTACACGAGAAGTTCTGTTGGTATCGGGATATCTACTAATATGCTCATTATTCTTATAGACACTAAGCACTATCCAACTCCCTATCTCTTTTACAAAGTTACGAAACGGTGTTTTCTTCCGTTTTTCTTGGATGAGGTTCTCGTAGTGAGCAATGGACATGGTATGAAAACTAGAAAATAAACCCTACCCCAGCACCTCCTTATTATAACAGTTCTCACAATACACTGTCTCACTCCTCTCGGGAGCATATGTCGTGATCATACTACACTGACACTTATCACACTCTCGTTCAAAAAGTTTCCGAGGGTTCCTGAGCGCCATACGATCCAAGTGTCTCTGGTCTGGATGACGACGAGGGATAGGGAGACTATGTTTCCTATAGAACTCCAGTTCCTGTCGTATAATACGGAAAGGTTTCCCACTCACTTCACACTCTATGGCCCAGTTAAGTACATCATCTGGTATCTGGGTTATATGTTCTGGGAGTAGAGATGCAGGTATCACCTTCTCTACTGTAGGGAATGGAGCCTCATAGTCTGACCAGTTCCATCTCCCATTTCACACGGCCTCAGATTTCAACAGTGGAAAATACTCCTGTGCTACTGTCTCATTGTATCCAAAAGGACTCATAGTCGAAGGGAAGAACTCTCCCCACTCTCCATCGACCATCATCTTCTCTATGATATGAGGAACGAGCTCTTCATACTCTTCCTTGGTGTATTGCTTATTGAGAATGCAGTAGGACTTATTGCGTAGACCGACACAGAGGGTACAGTTGGTACAAGTAACACAAGTATCACAGTAGAGTAGATTCGTAGATTGCTCGGTACAGGAAGTGCTGAACAATATATTATGAGATCGGTTAGAATTGAATGTTTCATAGCATAAAGTTCCTGTTACACCGAGATTGTAGCAATCCATACAATCAGATACTTGGAAGGAAGTATATAGGTATTTACCATCTAGTATCGCTCATCAGAAGAAGCTGTTATAAGTATTACTACAATACATGAGATAGTCACCGCTTATATTATGAGACTGGTTATTATGATGATGTTTTTTTATCATTCCTCTGAAGAATTCGTTTGCGAGTTCAGTTCGTTTGCGAGCTGGTAATAGCATAAAGCTAGAAACCTTTTCTTTATATTCACTTTCAGTATATGCAATATTTCTAAAGGAGAATTTCTGGTTTGTTAGACCAGCACAGAGAGTGCAATCAGCACAACCGTAGCAGAATTGTACATAATGACAATTAGTGATATTGTCACAACTATAAGAGTAAGAGGACCCATAAGAGTTGTTTATATGTGTGAGCTCATATCAGTTCTCGGATTGAGTCGTCCAGAATGTATCTACAACATTACGACATCATTCTCCAGTTGTAACCGTGTAATATCCGTTCTCAAAGTAGGTGCTTCCAGAACCTCAGTTGAATGTATAATAACAATCTTTTGCTCCTCTGAGATTATCACAATAATCACAATTCTCACAGAGTGCAAGGAGATTGCCCGCTCTTGGTATAACTCTTAGGAGTTCTCATAGCTGTGCCATCGTAGATATTTGGGGATCCCAATCTCTTCCAAAATCAATACCCTCCCAATTATCACTCCACCAATACTTGGAACTGACAACGGTATGTGTGGTTCATGGGCGATACATAGAGAATATATCTTCCCCAGTTATTGAACAGATATTCTTGTAGACGCGAGTTTCATTGTGCCAACTCTCCCTTCTCTGTTGCCGACAATCTGGACAGAGTGTGGGCGTTGGGATTTGGTATTTTTTCCCTCAGAAGGTTGGGGATACCTTGTCGTAGAACTCCATATCCTTATCCGTGATCGGGAAAGAAGCAGAGCAGTGCTTACAATTTTTGCTTTCGATCAGAGTTTCACTTGGTGGGATAGGATACATAGTGCAAGATATAACAATAAAATCCCTCACAGTATGAGGAATTCTTGGTTTTTTGCAATAGAATCTAGAGTATCGGTGCACCGAACTCTTCGAGTCTGGAGATGGTTTCTTTTTTCTCTACGACAGCGGCTCGTGCCTCAGCCAGAGAGCGAGAGTACTTGGCACGGGAGATATGATAGAGAGAGGCGACATACCCAGGATCGATGGTGACATCGGCGATATAGCGAGTACGGATCGAGAGAGGATCACGAACTTGGCCCTTCACGAGCATCTTCGCATACGCCTCACGGACTCCCAGGTTCGCGAGGTCATATGCACCGACATGCGGATCGAAGTGCATAGACATGATCTTGGCATCCTCTGTCGACACGCGGAATGAGACGAGCGTCCCCACGTTCCCGAAGACGGCATGGATGAGGTTCTCAGGGATCTGTCGCATGAACTGGTGAGCAACAGTGAGGCCGAGTCCGTATTTGCGAGCTTCTGAGAGTATCTCAGAGAACGTCTCGGTCGCGAAGTTCTGGAACTCGTCGATATAGAGGAAAAATGGAACTCGAGTATTCTTGTCCGTGCCAGTTCGTCCCATGGCAGTCTGGTAGATCTTGGTCACGAGCATAGCACCGAGAAATCCCATGATCTCTTCTTGGAGGCGTCATTTTGGTAACTTGATCAGGAGGATCTTGCGATTATCCATGATCTCTCGGAGGTTGAGCTTGTTCTCGGATGATACGAATATATTCTGCACCATATCGATGGAGAGGAGTTGTCCCACCTTATTCAGTATCGGCATGATGGCTTCACTGTTGAACTGCTGAGACCATCCAGCGAACTCGTTGGTCCAGAAGTTGCGTACGACATCGTCCTGGATATGCTCGATCATCGTATAGCGGAAGTCCTTGTCCGTGAGGGCTCGTATCATGTCGAATACTGTCGACTGTGGGACATCGAGGAGCGCCAAGAAGAGCATACGTAGGACGTGCTCTAGTTTTGGATTCCAGTTGGCACCGAAGAACTTTTTGAATATATCGATAAATCCCTTTGCCAGTACTTGTTTGGACTCACCTTGCTCGATCGTGAGCGGATTGAAGCAGAATGGGAACGCTTCATCCGTCGGATCAAATATGACGACGTCTTTTTTCCTGTGATCTGGTATATGCATCATCACCTCTTCGATGAGATCTCCGTGCGGATCTATGACCGCGAGACCCTTGCCATAGTTGATATCATCGATCATCTGCGATACGAGGAATTTGGACTTTCCGACTCAGGTCTTACCGATGACATACATGTGACGCAGCCTGTCCTCATAATATACCCCTATGGGTACTCGGACACTGCGATAGTCAGACTCAGCGAATATAGCGAGAGATGGATCATGAGTCGCGACGACGATATCCGATCCCTCCATCATATAGGGGAGTATCGGCATACCGATAGGGAGTGCGAGCTTCTTGGCGTTGATCTTGAGTAGGGCAGTCTCCTTGGTTGGATCCTTCGGGAAGTGATAGATACGCGAGAGCTCATCAGGCGTGAGTATGAGCTCTGTCTTGCACTGCTTCACGATCCCTTCTATGTCCGTATGGGGTTTCAGGGCCGCGATATGCGAGTGGAACTCGTTGAGTGGAGGATTCTTGAACAGGGAGAAGTTATGGAGTACTCCTTCTGCGATCTTCTGTGCTGATTGTCGAGTCCCTGACTCGACGACGACCATGAGCTTGGCGTGGAAGAGTTCTTCCGATAGCTTCTCATGATAGAAGTGGAATCCCTTTGCCTGCCAACCTTTCTCGGCCCTCTTGTCGAATATATACTTATAGAAGGTGAGAGCGAGCTTGATCCGGAACATCGTGACTCGGTACCATGTCGAGAGGAAAAATCCAAGCCCCTTCGGCTCAAAAGGCTCGACCGCAAGGAAGAATGAGACCTTGTCTGTCCCAGGGTTTAGTGTATCAAAAGAGCGATAGAACTTGTTCATGAAGTCACTCTCATCACTGTCAGCATGCTCCGCAAAAGGAAAATACCATCCGTTCTCGAGGTCGATCGAGGCGATCACTGAGTTACTTGCATCGAACTCAGCGAGACTCATCGTATCTGGAGTGATCTGGAAGTCACCGAACTCTGTATAGAGCTTGGACGCGAAGGTCTGCATCACCGTCTCGTTGCCTGAGAGTGAATACGCGAACTCACCCTTGCGATATGAGAGTCCGAATACGAAGTGCTCGTGTTCGAGGAGCTTCGCGAGACCCTCGAGAAAGCCACGGAAGTGCACTCGTGTACAGAGAGTCGAGTGATATATGCGCAGAAGGGAAGTGATCATACTTGTATATTTGCTCTATTATAGACAAATACAATAAAATTCAACTCAAATTCGGAAATAAAAGTAGTATTTCCTACACAGGAATTGAAAATACTATAGATTACCTTACTTTCTCTCTATCTTCTCTATATGGGATCGCGGCTATCTGGAACTCATCTTCGTAGGCGATATATCCTGGATCAGCTCGCTTCACGACTCATATGATGATACCGTATCGTTCCATGATGCGTGCCATCTCGTACATCTTCGCTATGTGATCTCGGGCAGTGTCGCGATACCATGAGAGTGCAGTTCAGGTGTCTTTGTTGGTTTTTCTCTTGGTGAACTGATCGGGTGCCTCGAGGTGATCATAGAACCAGTCACGTAACTCGAGAAGTGCATCGACATCAGTAGTCGAGGTATCACTATCGCGCCAGAGATATCCGAGAGCCTGGAATACTCCAGTATCAGTATCACCGTTCGCATTGGTATATGTTGTTATGAATCGTATGTACATAGATTATATTAGATCACCTCGTACTTGCCACCGCCACCGAGTCGGATATATCCATCGATCTCGAGGAGAGTCAGTGTCATCGTGATGACATCGATTGTATAGTCCGTATTTTGTCAGATACTATCAGGGGTATCATATCACTCAGTGATCGTATGGTAGATATCCTTCTTCTCATCACTATCGAATACCTTCTCAGAGAAGAGGGAAGTAGCAGTCATAGTGACGTTCGGGAAGTATTCCTCTAGGATATCAGTCGCGCTCACGATGCACTTCGCCTCTCATCTAGCGATGAGTCAGTTGGTTCCCATACTGGTCTCACGCAGTATATCTCCAGGCACAGCGAACACATCGCGTCCATGGTCGAGGGCAAGTTGGGCCGTGATGAGTGTACCACTTTTCACTCCTGCTTCTGGTATGATGATGCCGTCAGAGAGCGCTGCGACGACCTCGTTGCGGATCGGGAACATATAGGACTCTGCCTCGGTTCCTACAGGGAATATAGAGACGAGTGCTCATCCACGCTCCAGTATAGCATCGAATAACTTCGTATTCTGTACTGGATAGTAGATATCCACACTACAGCCGAATACAGATACTGTATAGCCACCACATGCGAGGGTGATCTCATGAGAGATCGCATCGATCCCGTATGCTCAGCCACTCACTATACCACATCCCGACTTTACGAGGTCAGGTATGATATTCTCGAGGACTTTCTTCCCATAGCTCGTGTTGCGTCTGGATCCGACGACCCCGAGCATCCGACGCTCTGCATGCAGATCCCCGCGGACATAGAGGAGATATGGTGCTTGCTTGATGGTACGGAGTCACTCAGGGTAGTGATCCGAGTGGAGTGTGACGATCTCGATATCTTTCTCCCGTATGATCCGTGATAGTAGCTCTGTGTCGATCCTGGACAGTCTATCGAGTATCTTGGTCCGTCGCTCATCCGTCATCCATGGAGTTGCGACTCACTGCAACGAGACGAATCCATCCCATACTTCATCATAGTTCTCACTTGTAGCGAAGAGTTTCTTGAGGTCCAAGTGAGTGAATCCAGCAGAGTGGAGAAAGGCGAGAGAAGACATGGAGAGATAGGAGATAGATAATAGGAGATAGTACTGTATTTCTTTTTTGTCATCTCGTAGTCCCGCTTAGCGGGATTCAAAGTCATCTTAAGAGATTTTGATTCTCTCCTTCTCATAAGTGGAGAAGAAAGGGATTCCTCCGCAAAGCTGCGGAATGACAAAACAGAGCTTCTTAATACTAATTTCAGCGACCAAACCGATTCTTGAAAAAATTATTCATACATGGAACTCAAGCGATATCAGTTGTCATGAGGAGATAGTTACCACCAGACTTCAGGACTGCTTTTTTGATCTCAGTTCTTTTTTGTTCGAATTCTTCCTGGTATAACTTCCGAGAGAGAGATAGTCATGCAAAGAGGAGGTCATCATCAGGTGTGACCTCGTACGGGTGGAATACATGGATCACTATGACATCGTTGGTACGAGTGAGTCCTATGATTACTGCTATATCGGCGACATCGAGACTGGTTGTGATATAGATGATCATGTGATTCTTGATGCCCTTGAGTCAGCCTGTATCTGTCTGTATATGTGATGGGAAGTGGTGCTTCTTCGCAGATTCTCGGATAGAGCGCGTGAGCTCTGTAGTGAACTGGTATGGACTTTGCGGATGTGTGTCTGTCGAGAATCCATGAGATGCATCGATCGTATCGATTATGAGTATCGGGAAGGAGTCTTCTTCGGTTCGGACTTTGACCATGAGAGTATCTGTACGTCCCGAGTGTGTCCAGGATATGTCGCGAGTATCGTCACCCATAGTGTATGCAACTATATCAGCATAATCAGTCCCACGACCTCGGTGTGTGAGTATATTGTCTCCGCTCGTGCGTGTACGGATCTGCCTGGATCTGAACAGTATGAATCGTTCCATATTATGGGATCTGATAAAAAGCTCCGCGAGAATAGATGCTCGACTGATCGGGTGAGAGTACTGTCGGGAAGAGGATATCGCAAGATCGGATATCGGCGAGGAGATCGACACGGTTGGTACACGGACACTGATCACAGACAGGAGTCCCGATGATGAGTCCACGAGACTCTCGATAGCGTGCGAGACAAGCGTTCGTCCCTATGCCAGAGAGAATAGATGAGCCTGATGGGGAAGTAGTAAGTCCTGCGAGGATATCACTCACACTATTGCCGTAGGCTCATACCTGCACGATCGGACATCCGTTACGTCCACCACTTCCAGATACGAGAGGACAGAGGTCACTCGCATCGGCTGCTCCATCCCCGTCAGAGTCAGTGGCTGCGAGTATGCGGATCGAGAGCTCTGAGATACTCGATCTGTCTGTGACTGGATCAGTGACAGTGAGTGATACGGTATAGACACCAGAGGCTGAGTAAGTATGTGTCGTAGTGACTCCGTCTGTACTCGTTGTGCCATCTCCGTAGTCCCATCTGTAGAGGAGTCCTGTGCCTGATGTCGCTCCGCGGAAGCTGATGACATCATCTATATAGGCCGATAGAGTACTACTGGAGAGTATGACAGATGGCGTCGTCGAGACTGTTCATCCTATGGTGATCGTGATGGTCGATGTGCCGATGATCTTGCCAGTCTTATCATCGATGATATCCATACGTATGATCCATGTTCCTGGAGTGAGAGTATCTGTCGAGAGCGTCTTGCCACTCTGAGTGAGTGCTGTGTTGGTGTCGATGTTGCGGAGGGTCCACTTGTATGAGACATTGCCACTTCCTGAGATGGCAGTGAGGGTAGCCTTCTCTCCTGTATCGAAGCTACTCTTGCTGACCTTGTTTCCGTTCGCATCCGTCACCTGTATCTGAGACTCTATAGTGTTGATATCACTCGTCTGACACTGCGTATATGCGAGTGTCTTGGCTGTCATGATCGCGAACTCTCATCTGGTGATATTGGTATCAGCAGAGATGCGACCAGTCGTATCCTGAGTGATGAGTCCGAACTCGATACCTTTCTTCGCATACCCATACCAGTATGTCGTAGCATCCGAGATCGTGAGGCTCCGATCGAACTCTCATGAGTTCAGCGTATCGTTCCAGAGGTTCGCTCGCCGCAGTAGCATCGCAGTTGCCTCGATCCGTGAGGTGCTATTGCTCGCACAGAAGGGAGATGATGTATACTTGGTTCCGTCTTCACAACTCGTGCTCTGTGTCTGGTCGAGGATATATCCCTGTGTGATCCCGATCGCCTTGGCCTCGGCGATACAGTAGTAGTATGGGTTGGACTTGCGTATATCTATGAAGGGACTCGTCTGATAGAGTGATACCATCTCAGGAGTCGCCTTCGTACAGCTGGTACACCCGACAGACATCACCAGTGAAGTAAAAAAATCTCGAGTCATCGGCTCTGTCGGATGAAATAGATGTGATCCGTCATCAGATATGATGCGTGCACTGTAGAGCTCTGCGATTGCAGAGTAGTATGGATCTGTATTACGTACATCA
The DNA here is from genome assembly GCA_031407385.1 of Candidatus Altimarinota bacterium. Taxonomy (GTDB): domain Bacteria; phylum Patescibacteriota; class Gracilibacteria; order BD1-5; family UBA2023; genus JABFSX01. The sequence continues at coordinate 18,857 of JANOIH010000024.1, forward strand.
GTAAAAGGGATACTGGCCGCAGAACTCGCACTCACAAAACTGAGTAGGCCAACGATGATGAGGAGAATACGTAACATAGAATCGGATTATATCGAGATTGGATAGAAGAGCAAGCGAGAGTTATAACATACTCTTGACGAGGTTGATCACGGCATCTCCTCCGAATATCAAGATCACGCAGATGATTCCTTCGCCGATCGCGACGGCGAGTATGTACTTCCAGAAGCGCATACGCAGAGTCCCTGCTACATAACAGATCAGATCCGTCGGCACGATAATAACGAAAGACCACAGCATAACCGCCCAGAATCCATACTGCTTGGTCCATCGCCTGCACTTCTCGGTGAGCTCTGTATGCTTGCCGAGTATCATCTGATCGAATCCCATCTCTCGAGCAAAGAAGTATATCATCGTAGCAGATATAAGTATCCCAGCCATCGATATGATATAGACGAATCATAGAGAATCTGGGAATAGTGCGAGTCCCACCATGACGAATGGGGTACTCGGTATCAGTGTAAATCCACGCAGTGCTGAGAGAAGGAAATACACAATCAATAAAAATCCACCAAATCTCTGTAAAAATACTGCGAGTGATGCAGGAGCAAAGAACTCCGGTTGGATCAGATAATAGCCGAATCAGACCACGATCATAGAGATCCAGGAGATGAGTATGATGGATTTTATATATTTGGAGAGAGTTCTGAGCATGGGAGCTTGTTCGATATATAGATAAAATCTGGAGACAGATTACGTGCTTCGAATCAGATCCTTCCTATGTGGAAGTGTCTTTTTATATCTTGCTTATTGGCTATCCAGTATTGGTATTGTGCATTAGGATACTATACGGAATTACATCTCACTCGGCATCCGTATCGCAAGGAGGTCGAATCCGAGAGTGAGCTTCTCGGCCGTTAGACGACAGAGTGAGAGTCGGAGGTTTTTGAGATCGACATCAGACTCTTCGAGGATCTTCGGTGTATGTACATAGAAGCTATTGAAGCATACAGCCAGATCATAGCAATAGAGCGCGAGAGTATGTGGCTTGTAGGTGTCGGCGGTTATCTGGATCTTGGCTTCCATCTCGGCGAGAGTACGGATGAGGGCGGTGTCGTGTGGAGATAGTCATTCTATCAGTGAGAAATCATGTTCTTTTTTTGCTATTGTTCCTACGATTTTCGCAGCTCGCACACACGCATACTGGATATATGGTCCAGAGTTTCACTCAAAACTGAGAGCCTTGTCCCAGTCAAAAGTAACATCTTTTTCTCTGTCTTGTGAGAGATAACTATACTTGATAGCACCGATTGTGATCGCCTCGATATCCTCTGGCGAGAGTGCATTGTCTCCAGTTCTTCACTTCTCTGCGAGGAGCTGACTCGTCCTATCTTCTCCCTCTGTGATGAGATCCTCGAGGAATATCACTGTCCCATGACGAGTCGACATCGCTCCTTCCTTGAGCTTGATGAATCCGTTGAACGCATGGAATAGCTCGACATTCTCGAGTTCTGGCCATGCCCGCTTTGCTATCCAGATTGCCTGTCTCAGGTGGAGCTGTTGGCGGACATCGACACAATAGATGATCTTCGATGGATTCCATCCGTTGGTCATACGATATTTGATTGCTGCCAGATCGCTCGTAAGATAGAGTCCTGTTCCATCTTTTTTCTGGAGGATACACGATGGTATCTTGGACTCCTCTGGGAATATGACCCCGACACTCCCATCTTCGTTCTGAGTTGCAACTCACTTCTCTATCAGTTCTCGTACGATATCCTTCATCGTGAACTCTAGATCTGGATAGTTTTCGCTATTCGGACGAGGGAGTCAGAGTCACTCATAAAAACTCTCACCAATGTTATAAGTAGCTTTGATTCCCAGGACACTGAGTTTTTTCTCGATCTCCGTTATAGAGGTGTTTGTGAAGTCTTTCCATACTTCTGCATTTACTTGATCTCAATTTGATAATTTCTTATACTCAATTCTTGTTTGTTCTTCAAGTTCTGGAATTTGCTCAGAAAAATAGTTTATTGTTATATAGAAGCCTAAAATGAGATCTAATTGATTTGATATATCATTTTTACTTGAATACGAAATATATCTATTTATATGTAATAATCGAGCCTCATCTTCTGGGAGCGGAATTGTTTTTACTTTTTCATTTATCTGTAAATAAACTTGCTTATCATCTCATTCATATTCTCAAATAATAATTTGATTTAGTTTATATCCAGCAATCAGTTTCCCAAAAATCCCTCCCCAATCACCAAAATGAGAGTCGCCGATAACATCATATCCGAGATGACGATAGATATTGGAGATTGCTTGACCAACAGATGGAGTACAGATATGTCCGATATGGAGAGGTTTACCAGCATTGGCACCGATATAGTCGACGACGATTGTTTGATTTTTATTCTCTTGTTTTGCGTTCTCTACTTGCGAGAGGATATCCATCCATACATTCGCAGCACATGAGAGATTCACATATCCACCGATCGTATTGATCTGAGTGAAGTGAGTAGTATCTTTTCTTAGTTCTGCTGCGATCTCCTCGGCGATCATATTCGGAGACTTTCCGAGAGGCTTCGCGAGAGTGAAAACTCCGAAACAGTATTCTCCGTGTTCAGGTTTTGGCGGAGCCGATAGGGTAGGGGAGAATACGATATCTCCGTAGAGACTCGCGATGTGTGCTGATATGATGGATTGTAGAGTTTGCATGCGAAGTAGTATAGGGAAAGAGGATATGATTGCAAGTGAGAATACCATAACTGATATACTCTCACTGGGGATTTTTCATATCACAGAAGTGATATGATTCACAGAAAAATCGAGGAGAAAATGAATTATCCTATAATAGTTGTGTTTGCCTGCTTCTGGTAGAGTGGTAAGAGATCTCATGGACTGAGTTGTATGGTCTTGGTAGTGATGCCAGGACTAAAGAGATAATAATCATGTGAGAATACACTCTTATCGATGATTGTCGTAATCTGAGAGTCAAACCCAAAAGGAGCTACACAACCAGGAACACAGTGGATCACATCACGAACTGCATCTGCTGATGCGAGTGCAAGTTTTGATCCTGTGAGTTCCTTCATCTGCTTGAAGTCTACCTTGGTTCCCTGGGTTGTCACGAAGAGATAATACTTGTTATTTCCATCAGTCATGAATACATTTTTGCTCTCTATGCCTTGCCAGTTATGATTTGCTTTTTCTCGTTCTGCGTCCTCATAGCTGAGTATCGGTGGATGATCATACTCGATATATGCGATATTGTACTGATCGAGGAGAGAGATGATGGTATCGTAGAGGGTCATAGTATGGATTATTATAAAAAGTAGAAAAATCGAGGGAAATTAGGGTTTTGGATAGAGCCAGAGTTTTTTGTCTTCATGAGACTCTGCCATCCTCTCTGGAAAAGACACCGTTGCATCTATCCATCCACACTTTCTGAAGGTTTCATTATAGCCTTCTCCAGTGATAGCAACGATATTTTTTTGTGTTTTTGTGGCGAGTGCGACACTGTATTCGGCTATCAGTCTACCGCATCATCTGATATCACTCTTGACCGATCAGAGTTCCAGGAATCCTGGGATGATTACGGGTTCAAATATACGAAAACATCATACTGATTGTCCATCCAGAGTGATGAGAAAAAACTCATGAATCTTTGACTGGATCTCTTCGAGAGTGAGTTCCTTCAGTTCTCAGGGGAGCGTAAGTGATCTGAGTCTCACGATCTCAGAAGTGAAGTATCCAGTGTCCATATCTGAAGACTGAACTATGTCGAGATGTTGGGGAAAGCTATCCCCGAGGTGTAGAGTATCCGTCCCATATAATAAAAAAGGTAAAAAATAAAAAACAGCTCCCATACGAGAGCTGTTTTCGATATTTGTGCAGATATGTTATCTCACAACCACCGAAAATAACCCTCGAGAGAGAGTGCTTCGGCGACGACGTGATGACATAGATGAGATGAACATATCTTGGAATATATGAAAAACGTGAGAAAAAGCAAATTTTATATCTTCTCCATCCTCCATCCATCCTTCTCATCGATCATCTTGTATCCGAGTGATACGAGCTCATCACGGATACGGTCTGCCTCTGCCCAGTCCTTCAGTGACTTGGCGAGTACGCGAGCCTCGGCCAGTTTCGATATCTCTAGTGGTAGAGATTCTGACTCCAGGAGTGAGAAGTCGAACAGAGCGACTACCGCATCCCAGCTCTGCATGAGTCCGATGAGAGACTGACACTCTCACGCGGTGAAGAGCTCATCATCGATACCCGTATTGATGTAGGTCTGGTATTCGTAGATGAGTTGCATAGCAGAGAGTGTGTCGAAGTCGTCTTCGAGTTTTTCTATGAATTCCTGCATGAAAGCTTGCTGGTTCTCACGGAACTCACGAGTGATATCGTGAAACTTGATCCGTCACTTGGCAGTGAGTTCGCGATCTTCTTCTGAGAGCTCGACGACATCCCGCAGGAGGAGATCTCGATAGCGCCCGAGTCGCTTCATCATCTCATCGAGTCACTTGATCGTGTTGATCGCCGCACCGAGCCTGTCGAATGTGAAGTTAAAATTGTCTCGATATTGGTTCTGGAGTCACATAAGGCGGAATCCACGATAGATGAGTTGCTCATCTGTTCCTGTCATCTTCTCCACGATATCCCTGAGTGTATAAAAATTCCCAGCACTTTTTGCCATCTTCTTGTTGTCCACGAGGAGGTGCCCACCGTGCATCCAGTATGTGGCGAACTGTTTCCCAGTATATGCCTCCGTCTGGGCAACCTCGTTCTGATGATGGGGGAAGAGATTGTCGATACCACCCATGTGGATATCGATCTGCGGACCAAAATAATGCATATTACAAGCGCTACACTCGATATGCCAACCTGGACGACCTTTGAGGGTCTTTTTTTCTCCATCTACTGTCACCACGATCTCCCATGAGTTCGGTCCATCACTTGTCTCATCATATGCCTTCCACAGTGCGAAGTCCGCCACCTGATCCTTGTCATACTCGTCGTTGTCGATGCGGACACTCGATATCATGCCACTCATGTCGAGGTGGGCGAGCTCTCAGTATTTTTTGAACTTCGAAACTGAATAATATACACTCCCATCGTCCGCGAGATATGCATATCACTTATCGAGGAGTCACTGGATCATCGTCCCCATATCTGGTATGAGAGTTGAGATCGGCGCTATGGTATCTGCTCGCTCTATGCTTAGCTTGTCTAGGTCTGCGAGGAACTCTCCCGCATAGAACTCTGTGAACTCCTGGAGACTCTTGCCTGAGTTCTGACTGTCACGGATCGTCTTATCATCGATATCGGTGATATTCATCACGGTCTTCACCTTATACCCGAGGAATCGGAGTGTCCGCACGACAAAGTCCTCATACAGATAGGCTCTGAGATTGCCGATATGAGCATAATTATATGGAGTTGGTCCACAGTAGTACACTTTTACTTCTTCTTGGCGAAGAGGCTTGAATCGTTCGAGTGTACGGCTGAGAGAGTTGTAGAGGTGGAGGCTCATGAGGGAGTCAAAAGGCTAAGGATAAAGTCTAAGAATAGAAAAATACTCGCTCACTATACACAAAAACTGGTAAAAATCGACAAAAGTGAAAAAATATACTTGACTATATATTTATTTTAAATAAAGTATACAAGTCAGTCTGAGAATCCTCTCAGGCATATATCAACCCGATTGCTCTTTATGGAATTAATCCATGCAGGCAATCATCCATGGGCGATATGCCCGAAGGAGAAAAAGATGGAACAATGTATTACTCATTTGATTTGTTTAGTTCTTGGATATTCATTGCGTCTTCTCTATACTCATACGAAGAAGCATATGAAAATATCTAGGTATGTTAAAAAAATCACAGTGCAATCTATTTCTGTAGGTTACCGTGAATATCATGTAAATGATGCAGTAATTACGCCAAGTCTAGAAATAGAATTAGTGCCGCATAATCAGAATGCAGGTTTTGCTTGTCCATGTCATGCGTGCATGCAATAACTTGCCTACAACAAAAAACCCTCAACTTCGAGGGTTTTTTACTTTTTACCGACTCTAACTATTTGACATATATACTTTTTTATCAAATATAGTTGACTTCTCTATTTTTATATGCTATAATTATTATGTTCTTTTTGTAAAGGTTATGAAACATCCTCAGTATCAGAGACATCACAAGTATGGTGTCGAGTGGCTCCAGGCAATGGTCACACTCATGGTACTCTCAGGGATCTATATGTCGACATGACACTTCGATGCCTCAGAGTCCAGTCTCTCAGCTCCTCCAGCGCGGCCAGCCGTACTCTCGAGTTCCTACTGGAACGAGACGCTCGGATATGGATTCCATGGCGGATCAGGAGATACCTATGAGAGTCAGACTACTGCGACAGGCGATGCGGTTGATATACGTGTAGGAGATGGACTCGTCTATAACGATCCGAGTGTGAGAGTATCTTTTTACTCCCAGGCAACACTCTCCGACGTACAACAGCATCACCAAGCGACAGTGGCTCGTACCTACTCACGCCTGCCTAACGGTATCGCCGTCATCGAGTGAGATCTCTCCTCTGCGACAGCCAAGACCGTCCTCGCGACACTGCACTCACGATAGTCTCCCTCATCCGTGTACCTCCCATGACGTTTGGTTTCGTCACATATGGGAGGTTTTTGTTTGTGAAAAATACGTGAGTCGCATTGCTTTTTTCATCTTTTTGACTACTATATGGACGTTCTTTAACACACCCCGGGGATGATATAGGATTCGAGGAAAAGAATCGTATGTCGTATATGCTGTCTCGGGGCGCCTCGCCTCGTTATCAAAGGGGAACGCTTAACTGCAAAATCACCACTTCAGGCTCTTATGGCTTCTGCAAAGAAGGCTGTAACTCCTGCATCTTTTTCTTTCGCTGTCTAATCACTCGAAAGCGTAACCTTGCTTTTTAGCATGAGTGCCGACTGGCCTGTTACAACACTCAATTCTCGATATCTGTAGAGGATTGTTTTACTTTCAGATTTTCTCTTTGCCTCGTTGACACAATTCTCGCAAAGAAGTCATATAGAGATCGTGTTTTTCAGAGGGATTTTTGTTCATTCTCCACTCTCTGACATATCAGAATCGAACTATAGGCAGTAGATGTGTACGGTGTACCTTTTTCGACGCGGGGGCAGTGCCCGCCATCTCCACCAGTTTAAGAATAAAAAAATACCCCTGAGTAATCAGTGGTATTTTTTCTTGCTTTTCTCTCGGTTTTTTATAATATAGACCACGTTTTACGCAAGTATCTATCTATGGCATTCACTCTCGACCGCGACCAAGCATCAGCTCGTCTCGGAGTATCATCTCGTACCGTCGACCGTCATATCCAGGCGGGACGTATCCGTACCCGTCGCATCGGGAAGAAAATGTTCCTCGAGGATGATGATGTCGAACTCATCCGCAATATGGACCCAGCACGCAGAGAGGAGGATTATGTCATCATCATGGATGATGATAAGAAGGCGCCAACACATGAGATCGTCCAGCCAAGTAAGTGACTCAAGGCAGTAGATAACAATAGTGCTGCGATTACCGAGCTCGTCCGACTCTATGAGGAGACGCGCAGTATCATCGCACGCAAAGACGAGACGATACAGGATCTCTCGTACAAGCTCGGCAAGACCGAGACAGAACTGCGCAATACGATACCACTCGTCGACTATAACAAGGCCACATTCCTTCTGGAGAGTGCGAAGGCGAAGAACACCGAAGATGCAGTATCTCTCGCTGACAAGATATCAGGTCTCGAAAAAGAGATCACCAAGCGTAACGGAGCAATCCTCTCGCTCGCACTTCTTTTTGTGCTCGTTCTCGCTTTCTCTGTTGTATTCTTCTTCTTTTCGCCACAGTTTCTGTAGGCGATTTTTGTATACTAACTTCTCCTCCTCGTGAAAAAATACCACACACCAAAACGCGTCCTCCTCAAACTCTCCTGAGAAGCTCTCCAATGAGATCAAGGCTATGGGATCGACCCGAAGTTTCTGGCTTTCCTAGCGAAAAAAATCGCCTACCTCGTACAACACGAACAACTCGAGATCATCATCGTGGTTGGTGGGGGCAATATATTCCGTGGGATAGAACTCGAGGCAGGAGGATTCGACCGTACAACAGGGGATCACATGGGGATGCTCGGGACGATTATCAACGGGCTCGCTATCGGTGAAGCTATCGAGAAGGAAGGGATCGATGTACGTGTCATGAGTGCCATCCCGACGGAGCGTGTAGCAGAACCTTTTATCCGACGTCGCGCACTTCGCCATATCCAGAAGGGACGAGTTGTGATCTGTGTAGGAGGGACAGGGAATCCGTATTTTACAACTGACTCGTGTGCAGTACTGCGAGGTCTCGAGCTCGGATGTGATGTCGTCGTGAAGGCGACGAAGGTCGACGGTATCTACGACAAAGATCCAAAAAAACACACCGATGCGAAACGTCATGACTCACTGCATATGCACGAAGTGATCAAAAATGATATCCGTGTTATGGACCAAGCATCGATCGCTCTCGCACAAGATGAAGGAATCCCGATCTACGTCTGTCGTATAGAAGATATCGATCTGATCGCTACAGAGGATATCGTGGGGACATTCGTCCACTCTAATAAGTAATATCGCATCAAAAAGAGACCGTAATTGGTCTCTTTTTGATATACATTATTCACTCGCCGCGACGACGAAGGCTGATACCGCCTCTTTCTGTGTGCCATCTATATAGGTTGCAGTAAGATGGACTTGGTAGGTCCCCACTCGAGAGAATATGTGTGTTGCTGTGTTACCTCGTTGGATGGGAGTATTATCCGAGAAGCTCCATGTATAACTCTCGATCTGCCCACTCTCTCCCGTCACTATGAAGTCTACTGGTACACCTACGACACCGGGGGATATACTCGGCATAAAATCTACAGTTCGGGGTGCTTCTTTGAGGACGATCGTTTTTTTGATCTGAGACTTCTCTCCTGAGTCATCGATGATCGTGAGTGTTATCTCTTTCTCACCTGGAGTCGTATATTCGTAGGTCTGGATAGCATCACCTACAACATCTACTTTTCCTTCACCGAAGTTATATATGAACTTGATGATCTCATTATGTTCAGACCATGACTGGGATGCATCTACAGTTATGGATGCAGGTACGTAGTCACCCTTCGTAATGACTGACAATCTCGGTATGAGTGTCTTGTGTTCGACATCGACCGTGATATGATCAGTACTTACCTTTACTTCTGGAATATTTCCTGGTATATTTTTCTCGAATGTATATGTTCCGATAATGATATATCGGTATGTATTGAGGATGTCAAAAGTGACACGTTCGCTTATCTTCTCGACGGTATTATGTCAGTCGCTCATAGACCATCGCACTTCCTTGAACTCATATCCAGGATTCTCTGCTACGATATCGCGTGCATCGAAAGTGAGTTTGGTTGGAGGAATAACATTGGTTATGACGTAGGTACGCAGTAGTGGATCATAGCTACTACGAGGATTCATCGTTTTCCCATTGCTATCGGTGACAGAGGCATGGTTGATGAGGGTTACGGGCGCCTCCACACTGATTTCTTTGGTGACTACACGAGTGCTTCCGTCAGCCAATAATATTTTGGCTTCTATTTTGTTCTTTCCATAACTTCAGAAGTTAAAATTACAGACATCTCTCGCCTTGCGACAGATGACTATTCCATCATTGACAGTCCACTCTATCGAGAGTATCGAATTCGTATCGACGGTCATGCCCGTGAGTGTCAGAACAAAATCAAGACTATTTACGTTCGACTGTTGTACATCGATCCGTTCGTTTCATGATGATAGTCCGAGCTTCTGGAGCAAGAATATACGATCCGCCGTATCACTAAAAATCTTCAGTGATACAAATACTGGCGTCTCGCTTGGCTCTATCGTGATCGATGGTGTCTTGATCTCATCTCCCGTGTTCTCATAGACCCAACGTGGATCACCGAGGAGCTTGAGTCGGCTCGCATCGAGAGTGACGATATCCTTACCAGCATTATTCTTCTGTTCACGGATATCGATGAGTCCACGGACCTCGACTGTGTCGAGTTCCATAGGAACTTCTGTCTCCGCACCACTGGCATCCTGACCGAAGTAGGATCCACGGATATTATAGTTTTTTACCTGATCGAAGGTACATATGATCGCTTTTTCTTCTTTTGGACTGCTGCCCGTGACTATACTCTTCCCATCATTACAGATCGCTCAGTCGAAGTTGATCTCATAACGATCGATAGAGAGATTCCCATTAGCCTCATGTGACTTTGCATTACCACGGATATCATACCTCAGTACGATCGGTCCGATGATATTTTTGGTACTCCTTAGCTCAGAGACACTTTCTGATAGGGGATTGGCATACAGTGCGTTATCATAGACACCGATGACGCCACCATCCCAGACGATCTCACCGATCTTCTTGAACAGATATCCCCAGAACGCCAGGAGAGAAAAGAGGAGTAGTCCAATAAGTACTGCCGTCATCCATGCGAGTATTTTTTTGCGCTTCTGTTCACGTGGCGTCCATATCGCCCGAAAGAGGGTGACGAGCCAGATGATCGAGAGGGCGAGGATGATGATCCCGAAACTTCCGTTGATGAACTTCCGTAGTACGCTCGCGACATCCTTGGTATCGATCCCGAACATCGTGATAAAAAACTGGGCCTCACCAGGATTGAATACGATATAAGCTAGGAAACTCGCGAAGAATATAATACCTGTAAAAAGAAGTGCACCGATCGCCTTCATGATCGTACCTGGTGGGAGTGGTTGGCGTGGCTTCTTCGGTGGTGGAGGAGGAACGAGTCCGTCTGGTGGCAGCGTTGATCCAGCCTGAGTACTGGGCACAACTGGTGACTCTGCACTTGGTATGATGGATTCTTGGGATGCCTTGATAATATCAGAGAGGAGTGAAGGGGTACCTCCTGCTGATGGGGTAACTGGAGTCATAGTGGAAGATAATGATAGTATCAGTATATCCAAAGACTCTCTCGAAGTCAATAAAACAACAAAAAACGACACATGTTGTCGTTTTTTGCTTTTACTTGAGCCAGTCTGGTATATCTCCAGATATCGTTGGACTTGTTGGAGCTGCTTCTTTCGGTGTTTCTATTTTCTTCGGTTTTTTCTTTTTCTCGGGTTTCTTGGCTTCTACTGTTGGATCCTCGATAGCCTCAGTCACTGGAGTTGTCTCAGGAGCCTGGAGCGATGCCATGAGCCAGTCAGGGAGAGCATCAGATGATGGTTCTGGTGTTGTTGCTGTCACTCTCTCGGGAGCGATATCTTCATCTGGCGCGAGGATATCATCGGTATGAACTTCATCTGTAGTGATCGGTGTTTCTATGACTGGAGTATCAGTGACTTGGAGCCAAGAGGGGACAGCACTCTCTGCTACCTCGATGGCAGGTACTATAGGGATCTCTATGGCTGTTGATACGTCCTGAGTCTCTGCGATAGGAATTGGCTCTTCGGTAAGAGTTGTTTCTTTTTCTTCGGTCTTGGGTACCTGGAGCCAAGATGGGATGCTCGCAGGTTCTACACTCGCGAGAGGATCTATAGTTGGTGCCTCTATGATAGTAGGCTTCACTTCTATGACTGGCGGAGTATAGCTCGCGAGAGGATCTACCTTGATCACTGGTGACACCACGACAGGAGGAGCCTGAGGAACTATGATGCTCGCACCATCTGGAGTTCGTATCCCAGTGGTAGTTGTCTCTGCCTTCTTGGTATGGAATACGGAGTCGATGAGGAAATCTTGGAATCCGATATCCGTATTCTTGCGACTGAGGAGGTAGAAGATATATCCAAGAAGGAGAACGAATATTATCCCTCAGATAATATAGGCAAATATCCACACAACACCTGATATGAATGCCAGTATGCCTCCTCCTGTAGCAGATGCTTCTTCTACTTCTGCTGATGGAGTACTGGCTTGTCCGCCATTGATGATGATACGCAACTGATTCCTGATGTGGAGCTTATATTTATCTTCTATCGTAGTGTCATCTTTGACGAGATCGAGTATCTCATTCCCGAGCTTCTTGTTCGCTGTGAGGTCGGATGGATGCGATGATATCAGAGTGAGCTTCTCGAGTATAGACGTACGGTTCGCACTGCCCTCGGGGATGAGATCCTGGATCAGCTTGCTCGCGAGAGTGATCTCATCGGTACTCGCTGCATCACCGACGAGGAGTGTATCGATAAGGGCAGTCATAGCACCCTTCTTATCGGCTGTGAGCGCTGTTGTGTCTATGACTTCTTGGATGTCGATGAGAGACTTCGCCTTCGAGAAGGAGTCACTCCAGTTCTCGATCATCGTGTTATATTCTTGCATGAGCACGATACGATCTGCACCATCTGTCGTACGGATCATACTCGCGAGTTCTTCGAGCTTGGCTCGCTCGAACGTACTCATCGCACCCGATGCACCCAAGAGGAGATCTTCACCAGATCCTGTGAGTCCCTCAGCAATAAAATCAAATACCACAGAAATATCCTTGCTCGCAGTAACCACGCCGCCGCTGATGAGACTTACACGGATAGTGCGCTCACGTACACGCGTGTCTGCGAAGTCACTTATTATATATGCACTTCCATCTGTATATGAGGTATGATCCTTGTTATCTATATCGTTATCAGGAACTCCATCGAGATCATTATCGATACGGATATCACTATCGATCTTGTATGTTGTTGCGGTATTCCCGATGAGTGAGAGTACGAGCTTATCACTTTGTCACTTGATATGGATAATATCGTCAGTGGATCTTGGAGATGACTGATAGATCACGCCACCTGATCATGGGGTGAGAGTGATTTTATTCTCGAGTGAGAGGGTATATGTTGAGGTATCCGCTTCACCATGAGAGACCCTGAGTGTACCGGGGGTTGTCGATCCACTCAGAGAGTCGAGCTGTACTCGTGGGATCGTGAGTGCATATGGAGACTCAGTTTGTTCACCTGCTATTGTCCAGGTCGTTCTATCATAGAGTCATTCACTCGTATTCATGATATAGAGACTCCCATCCGCGAGTTCGTATATGCTCGCATCTGCCTTGAGTGGATTTTTGACATAGATGGTTCCATACTTGGTATTGGATACTCCATTATATGTCACTCGTACCTTCATCGCATAGGTTCCAGAATTTTTGAATACATGATTCACTGATGGATTGGCTGAGCGTTCATCGAACTTGCCATCACCGTCAAAATCCCAAGCATATTCTGCATTTTTGGTGATATTGGCTCCAATGATCGTCTTCGCTTCAGCTGACATATGTACGTTCTCTCCGACGAGGACAGCACTCTTGGGCATAGTGAGAGCTATGAGTGGCATGTAGATATTGCCATTTTGATTATCGAGGATGAGTGGGACCTGTTCATCAGCATCCGTCATACTGTTGGCCTTTGCTCCGTCGTTGTCCTCGAGTATCACACCAAAATAATACTTCTCCGTAATGTTCGGCAGGACAAAAGTAATCTCTGGCTTCTGTGTGATCTGCACGTTCTGTGGTTCACGGTCAGACTCAGTCGTGTAGTACCAGATATATGAGGTGATCACTCCATCTGGATCACTTGCTCCATTGGCATTGACTCGTACGAGGACTTTTTGACTATCCTTCTTATTCGTGTCGACACTGGTAGAGATACTAGTGAGTTCTGGGAGTTGATTCTTGATTGAGATATATTCTGTTGCTGTATGAGTGGCTCCATTTTTGTTACTGCGTACGGTGAGCTTGATTGGATAACAACCGATCTCATTCATCTTTTCAGAGAGTGATGGAGTCGTTTTTACCTTACCGAAGTAGGTCCATGTATAGGTGAGATCAGCAGTTCCGCCATCGAGATTGATTGATTTTGATCCATCAAAATTGGTTGCCTCAGAGCGGTTCACGACTGTTGCTCCACTGCCACATGCATCCTTGTCATAATAAGAGGTACTCGAACTGTTGGAGATGTTGATCATGGCAAAAGGAGCATTGGTATCTGTGACGTAGACGCGTCTGCGTATCTGGTTAGATTCTCCTCACTTTGCACTCGATACCGTGAGGGTGACGTCATAGGTGCCAGTTTTCTGGTATATATGTTGGACGACCTTCTTGTTCCCAGTGGTGATAGGTGATCCATCCCCCATATTCCACTCAAAAAAGTCTGCATGCTCAGACTGAGCAATGAAGTTCACGATTGTCCCGAGTGGAGCAACACGTGGGGAGATGAGTATGTTGGCAGATAAGAGGGAAGTCACCTCGAATGGACGCTCTACAGTAGTAACCTTACCATATGCGTTCGCGACAGTGAGTGCGAGTGTGTGTGGACCAATTGTATCAAAAGCACGTGTTCCACGCGCCCCATCATTTGCTATATTTTCGAGTTCTATCTTTTCGCCATCAATCCGCCACGTATACGTGAGTCACTTGCGACCCATAGTGTCTGGATCATAGCTCTTAGACGCATCGAAAATGAGGATATTTGGAGTTTCATTGTTGGCGGGTTTCGGTGACTCGAGGTTCACCATCGGTGCGCGTGACTCGATCGTGATCTGGCGAGAGTCGGTATCGATATCTCCATTTGGACTGCGAGCCGTGAGTGTTATGATATAGTTTCCGATTTTATCGAACTTATATTTGAGTGAGTTTCCTGGAAGGCTCGAGACGATTTTTTTATTATTATCATCTTGGATCTGCCATGAGTATTCGACATTGGTCGTATTGGTAAAATAGGACAACGCCGAGAAGAACATGTCATCTCCTACATTCCCTGTGGTTTTCTCTCATTGGATGACGGCTGCAGGATTGCGCACGATGAGACGGATCTCCTTCGTAAAAGTCTGTCCGTTATTCGTGATGAGTGTGAGTTTCACACTGTAGTCTCACTCATTGGCGAATATCTGACGCTCGACTATAGGTGCACCACGATAGCTGATTGTATTGTTATTACCGAATTCCCACTTTGTCTCCGTGACACTTCCTCCGGTCGCACGAGAGGCAGTAGCATCGAGGATAACGCCCATCTTACCGATGGTAGGATTGATTTTGAGACTTGAGATATTGCTTACATTGACTCCATTCACGAGGAGGACGATCTCGCCGAGGCGAGACTTGACCTCTATAGTCTTGGATGTGGTGAGAGGAAGGACGTCGATTTTTTTCTTGCTATTGCGGCTGCCTGATATGACATCGAGAAATACTGTATAGCTCCCTTCCTCCCTGAATGTATAGATGAGTGACTTGCCGCGGCCGAGCTCACGTCTCGTCCCTCCGTTCTCACGCATCCACCAGATATAACTCATCTGATCTGGAGTGGCACCGGATGGATCCTTGATCCCACTGGCTTCGAAAGAGGTGATGAGTGGAGCATTCCCTTCACTTGGACTTGCATTGATACCTCCTTGCACTGATTCTATTTTGGCACTAGAGATAAAAGAAGCAACGCTCGAGATAGCCGTTCCGACAGCGCTCGATGAGCTCGGATTCTTGCTCGCGAGATCGAGGTCTCGATCGACTGCACGTTTCATGGTGTCGTTCTGCGTACCTGCATCACCAAAATCAGGAAGGCGATCATACGCTCCCTGTACTAAGCTTTTGATACTACTGATATTGGCAGTATTGACAGACTTATTGATCTTGAGTTCGCTCTCGAGATCCTGGATCGCGATACGCAGCTTGTTCTGATATTCTCGAAAAGTATCGGCCTCGCTCTCTGTATAGGCTGCCGATACTGTAGGGACGAGTGACCAACTGCTCGCATATCATGGTGAGGGATTATATGCGTTCCTCTGCACTGATGTCACGATCCAGTTGACCATAGCGTAGGCGAGCCACATGATCACGATACCGAGTATGACATAGAGGATGATATTCTTTCATTTTTTGTTCTTCTCCTCATCTCAGGCTCCAGTCATGATCTGGAATCCTGCATATATGACATACACTACTGCTATGAGAGAGACGAATGTTAGGAGTCTCAGTATCAGCCACACTGTATACTCAGATATGGATTGGTTTGTATCTATTCCACTTCCCGTAATCGCGTTCTTCGCAGCGTCGAGTCCACTCTGGAGCGTACAGCTTCCACCGGCGCAATATGGGGTTTCCGCATATCCACACGTGGGATCACTATATGAAAATAGGCAGCCTGCAGCAAAAGTATCACCCTGTAAGACAGTGAAGAACGAGAGAAAAAGAGAAGCTATAAAGATGAGTATGGATGAGAGTGTACGCATAGATGGAGGGATATAGAGTCAATCCTATCATATGAAAAAGGAAAAAGCAATTTTTCGCTTACTTTTTTTCACAATCAGGGCGGATTTCGGCATCGCTGTAGGTATCGATACTGCATGAGAGATCGTGAGATATACGCTGTGATATATTATTTATATCGATAGAGTCGTTTCTGTCAATATATTCTGAGAGAAAATTCTCGAATTCTGCCTTGAGTCCGTATGAGAAGACGAAGAGTTCTTCAGTTGTATCAGGGATAAATGCATCCATACTGGCACGAGAGAGGATAGAGGAGAGCTTGGTTCACTGTTGTGCTGTCCAGAACTCCCGCTGAGCGGATATGAGATATGAGTTATTCTGGAGGAATATCTTCTCTGCCTCACTGGTCATGAGGTATTCGAGGAACTTCACTCCTGCTTCTGGATTAGGAGTCGTCTTGGAGAGGGCGAAGAAGTTGAATTTGGCGATATTTTTGGCTCGGCCACTTTCTGCTGAGAGAGCAGGGATCTTCTCTGTGAGGATAACCCCTGCCTTACTTGAGATTCCTGCTCGTTTGTCGCTTTTCTCGAGTTCGGTTATCAGACTCGGATATCCATAGATCATACCGATATCTCCACGCATGAAGAGGTCGAGTGTAGTGGACTTCTCAGTCTCCATGTCTGCCTGTTCTCAGACGAGTGTGCGTATCGGGGCATAGGCGTCATCCTGGGTAGTCCCTACAATAGCGATATCTCTATATCCCATATACGAAGCGAGTCCGTTATTCGCCCCTGCCTTTATACCTGTGATGTCTGTAGTTCCATCTCGTCCATAGAAGAGAGCGATGATATCTGCAGCGTTCGGTGTGTATCGAGGTCCGAGGCCGAGTCCCGCGACGAATGTATCAGAATCCGTACCCTTGTTATAGAGGATATCGAGATCGTTCCAGGTTCGAGGGACTTCGCGGATGAGGGTCTTGTTATAGAATACTCCCATCGTCTCGAATCCAAGAGGAACACCCATAAGATAGGTTGTTGTTGTTGCATCCTCAGTACCACTCGACACGAGGAGTGGGAGGAATATATCGTCATAGCGCTTCTCGAAGTCTCCAAAATCGAGTACATCACTCGGGATCGGCTCGATACGAGACTCGATCACACTATCTTCCCCTGCTCATACCATAAATATATCCGGACCCGTTCCATCTGCCATCGTCTTCAATAGGAGGGTACGGTATCTGATTGCATCGGTAGTCTTTTTCTCGAATACGATATTGGTGTTCTTGTATTCTGGAGCATAGGCGTGGAAGCCAGTCGTCAGGGCGTCATATCCGAGAGTAGTACCGTCGGTTATCCATATCTTGAGAGTTCCTGGTATGATTGTATCTGTGGTTGTTCTATTTTTGAGCAGGAGAATACCGGCGATCATACTCACTACTATGAGTCAGACGATGATGAAGAATATGATCTTTTTTTGGGACATAAGGTTATAGTTATGGGATCCATGGGATTTTTCTTCCTTAGTGTATCGAATACGGAGAGAAAATCCACTTTATTTTGAGACTTTATCGACAGCTGAGATGAGCTGTACGAGCATCGCTCGGGTGAGTATCGTATTCGGATAGAGTCTACCACCACGTACACGTGTGATGTATCCATATGCCTGAGTCGATCTCCAGTATGGGTTAGTCGTCTCGACATCTGGATATATACGGATCTGTCCAGGATTGGCAGGGATATTGCCTATTCTGACTATGAGATCGATGACCTCTGCCTTGGTGATGATCTTGTGTGGAGCAAAGTAATTCCCATCAACCAGACCACGTCTGTAGAGGACAAGTGCATATCACTGGAGATCGTCACTGATTTCTATGTCGAGGAAGTGACTTGTGCCAGTTGTCGGCTCGATATCATAGTAGTCCATGATTGCCATAGTGGCTTCACGTAGAGTGATTGTATCCTTCGCTCAGAACGTGCCATCTCGCTGGAAGAGACACTTATTATCGACGAGAGTATAGAGCATCTGAGCGAACTTCGTATTGGCTGATACATCTGAGAACCGCTTCTTCTCACAGAGTTTCTCTGCTCTACTTGTATACGATCAGAGCATCATCTCACGCTCACGAGTCCCCTCGTCATCACTGACACTCGTAACTATTGTGGTAGGTATTGGCTGGACTGGCGCGCTCGCGAATACACGATCATCACTGACTCCTCAGAGATACATATTGATAAAAGTCATCGGATTGATTGTATACTTCAATGCATTTTCCTTACCGAGTCCTGCGTTCACCGACTCAAAAAATCCAAGGCCAGCGTTGCGTGAGTCACTACTCGTGAATGGCCAATATGGATGAAAAGGAGCTTCTGCCGTATCGATCTGGAGATGGAGGTGTGGGGTTGTAGTTATCCCAGTCATCCCGACTCGACCGAGCATCTCTCACTTGGCAATCTTGGTTCCTTCGGTGACTGTGATCTGTGAGAGATGGAGATATCCAGAGTAGAGGGATACCATCTTGCCCCCAACAGGGACTCCGTCATGACGGATGACGACGAACTTGTTCCCAGTTGTATCTGCCTCGACAGTGCGTACGACCACTCCGTTCGCTATAGAGAGGATCGGCGTACCAATAGGGGACCTGATATCGACTCCGAGATGACTCCCATCGTGTTCCTTGTAGTTGAACCGATAACTCCCCATATAGGGAGTCGTATATGTATAGTGCAGTATGACTGACATCTTGGTCGTGTTGTTCATGTCACGCTGGAGTGATGTCGGATCATAGGTCGGCAGAGAGAGATAGTCCGATATCTGTATATCTTCGAATCGTTTGGTTTTGTCTTGGTTCGCTACCTTTGTCCAGTCTGGTATATAAGCGATAGGCATAACCGTACCGTCAAAAGGAGCAGAACGTACCTGCATATAGCTATCTGCACCAGCGCTCATATGAGGTATCCAGACTTCACGCACAGCGATAGTTCCTGCGATGAGACAGTTGCAGATCCAGACACCGATGAGTGTATATTCGAGCCAGTTCTTGCGAAGAGAAGTTGCGATCATAATAAAAAAGTAGGAATTGTACCTACTTTATCATAATATTTTATTTATGGCAAATATTTAGAACTTTGCCTTCCAGTTCGTGAGTGTGGTCTGGAGTTCGAGTGAGTGGAGACTTTTCGTATTCCATTTTACGATACTGCGTACATAGAGAGTGCCTGTATCGGTAGCACCTGGAGGAGCTATGATGATCTCTCGGGTGAATATGGCTCGACAGTTCTTCTGTAGGGTAGCGGTACATACTGGAAGAGAGACGATAGTGCCAGTCTGATTAAAAAATCAGTTCCCATCTTGAGCCACAGCATACGTAGCCGCATAACCTGACCAGTTCGTCGTAGCATCTATAACCGTCGATCATGAGAGATTCCAGAGTCAGTTGGCCGTGTAGAGTATGCTGGATCCAGATGAGATCCTATCTCAGAGTATACTACTTCATATGCAAGTTCCATCATATCCTTGTGCCTTCCAACAATTGGT
Source organism: Candidatus Altimarinota bacterium (assembly GCA_031407385.1). GTDB lineage: Bacteria > Patescibacteriota > Gracilibacteria > BD1-5 > UBA2023 > JABFSX01. The sequence continues at coordinate 38,663 of JANOIH010000024.1, forward strand.
TCGATCTGATGAGAACCTCAGCCAGTTTGTATTGCGGATATTGGTGACTCATTCTATCCCTTCACGGGCGAGATTGATCGCCTTGATCGTGTCCTCAGTATCCTTGGCAAAGTATATACCAGAAGTGACAACCGCGAACATAGCAGAGACTCCGAGACCGAGGATCGCGAGCATCGCCATGAGCTCGATCATCGTCGCTCCTTTTTTATCTGATGAGTTCAGCCGATACTGTAGCATTTTTGGATTCTTTTATGATAGTAAATGGCTGAGAGTAGAGAAGTGTATCATCTGCGCTATAGAACTTGATGGTATAGAGATTGAGTCCGTCCTTCATCGTCCCAGTATCCATGTTGGCAAAGTAGTACCAACTCGATGACTTCGCGATGAACTTCTGGAGGCGGTAATCGTTCACCATAATATGGTCGACTGTGTTCTTCGGGATAGTTCCCTGAACCTTGATGAATCGTTCCTGAGTACTATATGGATTACTAGTTGGCCCAGTGATTTTGAAGTCCTTGCCAGAGATAGGAAAGGTCTCAGGTATGAGCTTCCCATTGGCTTCTGCTGCTCACTTGGTTCCGAAGACACTCATAACTCCAACCTGTAGGACCGTATTGTTCGCATCATAGGCCTTGTATACGATATCGAACACTTCTCCAGTTACCGGTATACCCTGCAGTACGAATGTAGCATTTACTGGGCTCACAGTGGCTTCTATATTATTGATAGTGACTCTTTTTACTTCTTTGGAGAGGATATTCCCCATGACAGCGATGGTTTTGTCCTTGGTCATGGTGTTGACCTTGGGCTCAGTGATCTCGATCGCAGCACTACTAGAAGGAGACAGCGTACTCATAGATCCTGATGATAGAAGTATTCATGATATCGTTGCGCTATTCTGAGCTGGAGATGCTGTTCCTAGGAGATCAGCTCCGTGGTTGCGTACGAATAGTGGATACTCGATAATGGCACCCTCGATCGGACGGATCCATTCGGAGAGGTTGGTGGATGGATTCGCGAGGTCAGACTTGAGTAGAGAGATCATGGATCCAGGGGGGACATCTTTGTTCCCGAGAGAGGTATCTATAGTCGCTGACCCAGCAAGCACGTATGTGTTACTATATGGTCCGTTCTGTTCTACGAGAAGGGTTGATCCTACTGGAGCTGTGACGGTGTAGTTCTTCATCTCTACGGTAAGTGGAGTCGCTATATCACTGATCCATATACGTCCCTTGGTGAGACCTATGGCGTTCCCACTTGCGCTACTGGACTTGTATGAGAGCTCAGAACCCTTATCGATATCGATACTCATCGATGCGTTCTTGGCTATGGCGGAGCCGAGCTCTACAGATACAGACTTGTCACTGGCAAAAAGCTTCTCCGCTGTAGAAATGCGGTTCTTGCTCGCGCTCGTCATAGATATATACACAGAACTCTGATCTGCTGGTGTGACGGTGAGATAGTTCCCAGCAGACGTCTCTGATACTGAGCCAGATACCATACGTACGAGAAAAAGGATCGCAATGATACCTCATACAATACCAATCCATCACCATGGAAGAGGAGATGATGCAGATGTGCCCCGACCATAGGATACGCTTCGCATAGACAAAAATAAGATAAAGGATTATTTTTTTGGGATTACAGCCTCGATCACGGCATAGGTTGCTTCTTTTCACTCGGGGATACGGATCGTGACAGTATCTCCGATCTCACACTTGTGGAAGGTGATAGCTGCAACCAGGACGTTATAGGTCTTGGTGTCAGTTGCTATCTGGTACTTGTCTCAGGCCTTGGTGACGATACCGATCTCCGTGGTAAAGGGAATCTCAGATATGATCTTATATTTGATCCGACCACTCTCCTCTATAGTCGCCTTGAGGCGGCTTCCTTGGACGAGGAGTGACTTCGATGCATAGTTCTGAGGGACTGGATATGTATTGCCATCACTTGCGAGCATACCATCACCGATAAATACTCACTCTATGATCTGAGATCCTTCTGACTCGTACTGAGAGAGTCATGAAGTGTCAAAAGAAACAGGCTGTATTCCCTCTTCCTCTCATAAGAGAGCATTGATAATATGTTTGGCGCTATTGATAGAAGACTGTGCTGTATTGATAAGGTCACGAAGTGCCTTGATTTTATTTTCTTGAGTCATACGTATGTGTATTAGAGTGTGGGCATTATAGGGTTTTTCTCTGAGAAGTCGAGATATTTTATTTGACACTAGATATATAATATATGTACATAATCCAATATCTCCTGATAGAACGTCAGAGAGAGAATCCACCCGATCGCGAGGAATGGACCAAAAGGAATCTCATGTACTACTTTGACATCTCGTATCTTCGCGAATAGGATCATACCGACTCAGATAATACTCCCTACTACATAGGCTATCAGGAGAGTGCTGAGTGTATGTATACCTCAGAGTGTGAGTCCGATGAAGAGCGCGATGCGGAGATCTCAGCCACCTATCCATGTCGGTATCTGGAATTCTGGAGTCTCATCGGAGCGGTGTGATCGGGTGAAAAAGTCAGAAACCATAGAGACTGGAAACGTGAAATAACTCAAAAAAAGCTCGAAGATGTGTCTATAATTCTTGGTCTTCAAGAGGAATATCGTCCCAGGTATCAGTATCTGCAGGAAGAAGAATGAATAGATATATATCGCACTCGATATATGATCAGTAAGAAAAGTATGAAAAGTCGTATATGATGGAAAATCAAATATATATACAAGATTCTCATCCCATAACCCAATAAGAATCAGTATAAGTGTTATGAGTAGGGTAGGCACCATGATCTGATCTGGGATCTCCATATAACGCAGATCATATATGACATATACTCCAGTGACGAATGTCCAGAATAGGAATATCCACCACATGAGATCCTGCCATGTATATCCAAACCCAATTGCCACCCATCAGGACCATGCGAACAAGAGTCACATAAAGAGTTCAGAGAGTGGATATGATGCTGGTATCGGATTCTGGCAACTCTTGCACTTGCCTCACTGGAACAACCATGAAAACAACGGAAAAAGTTCACTTGCTCCGAGTGTATGTGAGCAATTCGGACACTCACTCCTTCCTGTCATGATGCCAGGCTTGCCACTATGCCATCTCGATATGAGCACAGTACTAAAGCTCCCAAAACACAGTCACAGTAGGAAAAGTATGATATAATAAAATGGCATAGAATATTGACTAGAGAGTGCTACGATATATGGCTTCCTTATTGGCTATCTCGATGGTACGAGCATCGGTATCTCGTAGTACCTTGGCTGAGAGGAGCTGTGTGAGGGGCGTCGTGAGTACATGTTCGAATATATAGAGTGGTACGACTGCACCATGAAGACCCTCGGCTCCGATATATCCGAGAGTGCGCAGTACTCGGAACTGGAAGAGGAGGTAGTGATGTGCATGGAGCGTCGTGCGAGACTGCATATGTAGGAGGAGTCATCTGTAGTCCTGGAATACGCTCAGATATGGTGACATCTCTGGAAGGAGTGTATACATGAGTGCGAGAGACTCGAGGAAGGTAGTGATCTTAGTATAATTCCATGATTCTTCTCTTGGTGACATGACACTCTCGGTATACTTGATCGTGTTGGTTGAGTTATTCCTCTCGACCGTGAGGAATATGATATCTCCGATATCATGGGGGAATTGTTTCTTCTTGTACCAGCATGAGATCTTTCCGTATTCCTTCGCGAGTACGACGATACGGATATTGTTGTCTCTGACGGTATCGATGGAGAGGATGATGGCTTCAGTCTTGAACACGATAGGGGGAGTGGTTAGCGTAAGATAATCTTCCCATCAGCGATCTCGAACGCGAGCTCGTAGACCGATGCGGATGTCACGATGTAGAGAAGTCCATCACGAGGTACACTGATACTGCGGATATCTTCTCCAGTCTGGAGTTCGAGTTGGGCTACATAGTTCCATGCTGTCACATCTTGGAATCTCTTGGAGTCAGGGGCGAATATCCATACATTCTTCCCACTGAGTATATAGATATAGGAGAGATTTGGTTTTACAAAAAGTTCCGTTCTCTCTTCGCTTCCGATGTTATATTCCCCGGGAACCTTGTTGATATTGAGGTTTTTCTGTCAGCCGGTTGTTCCTCCGATATAACGAACCACTTTTCCATCCTGTAGGAGCGTATAGATACCACCATCGATACCGAGATCTACGATTGGTGATCCGAGGTCCGATATGATTGATGTTGGTGATGAGAATCCATTGATCCCAGGCTTGTACCTGAGCACGTCTTTGGCTCCGGATCCGAGCAGGTAGATATTTCCATTGAACGTACCCAGTATTGGCGATGGAGTCCATTCATTCTTCCCATTACTTGTGATATAGGACATGTCATCACCTCGTTGTGTGAGAACCTTCCCTCCCTCAGTGGCTACATAGAAGGATCCATCGTCAGCGACATCGAGAGCTACGGCTTTCTCGCCTGTAGGGTATGTTTTTACCTTTGGGAGCTGTTCACCTCGTGCATACCCGAGCAGAGATCAGTCTTCTCCTATGAGATTGAGTTTTTTGTTATATTCAAAAACACCAATAGGAGATATGGTTCCCTCTGGCCACTTCATCACGGCATTCAGCTTGGAAATATCGATCGTCTGTATGTCGTTGACTTCTTTTTTCATCGCTTCTATACGGGCGAGTAGGCTCTGTGTGTCAGTCATATAGACCCGCTTGTCTCGGAGGACGAAGAGGATCTGCTCTGCTTCTTCTATTGACTTGTTAAATGCAGTTGGGTTCGTGACGAGTTTCTGACTGTTCTCGATGAGTTCTTGTGCGTGGATGAGCTGATTCTTGGTATCACGCTCAGGAGAACTCACGACGGAGAAGATAGCAGAGAAGAGAAAATATATCAGTGTGAAAAGTAGGAATATTCATACTCATAGGAATAGGTACTTGGTTTCTTGTTTTCTCTGGTCGAATATCCGAGAGATCCATGATTGTCATTGTTGGAAGAATTCTCTAGCATGGAGCTTCTGGAGAACCTCTCGTGAACCAGTTCTTAGTATATCCATCTGACGCCTAGAGCCTCATCGTACTATAGGTTTCACTTCTACTTCCTGTGATATATGCGCGATATGTATCGTATCTTGGATCTCCTTACGGAATACGTCCCCTATGATATTCTTCCACTCGACTGGGTTGAGCGCTGAGAGATCACGTATCAGGTCATCAGAGAGACGGTTCTCGAGAGGAGAACTCGACAGATAGATATGTGATCCTGCGAGCACTTCGCCACTCGATATCGCATGGAACTCAGTATTGCTCGGGTCGTTGTTCGAGAGGCTCGTGATCGACCCATCACTTTCCACGAGTATGATACTCGTATCACCGATATGAGAGAAGACGAGTGTATCATCGATGAGCACCGCAAAGAGTACTCCTATAGAGTTCCTATCAGACTCATCTATGTTCTGTATGAAGTGGTTAAAATTCTCAGAAACGAATGTAAAATCCGTATCGATAGACTCTATATTCCACTCTACCTGAGAGATCGACTCCAAGAGGTGATCCTCGAGTACACTCGCGATACTCTCCTTCTCACTAGTCAGTATACAAAAAATAGTGACTCACTCACTTGGGCTCATACGATGAGAACGCACGAGTCTCCCGGCACTTCCTCATATATGATGGAAAATATCTGTGTAAATCATGAATAGTGCTGTTATAGATATTAGAGTCCGCCGAGCATATCGAGTGCATTTTGTGCATCATTTTTTGCCGTATCTTGTTTCTCGGCTTCAGCGACTTTTTCTTTTGCCTTCTGACTCTGGAGAGACTGCCACTGTATCAGGTGCTTCTCGTTGAGAGTCTTGATCTCTTCTTGGTACTTCATGTTGAGTTCTTCGAGCTGCTTGCGCTCGGTCATGAGTATGTTGAACAGGCGGTCGATCTGCTCATCGGTCATCGATGGGAGGATATCGAACCAGTATTGCTTCTCGTTGTTATCGATAGACTCACTTCCGAGCACGAGCTCTACGAGTTCTGGGTACTTGGTCTCGATCTCATCGAGGATCGTGAAGGTAAAATCATTGCGTGTAACTTGAGACATACGTATAAAGTAAAAAAAGATAGAGTGATTATATAAAACTTTCCTCATTACACAAATCAAATTCTCGAGAAAACAAGAGTCCCCACTTGATTTTTCTATCGATTCTTCTATTATCGAAGAAAACTATGCAAAAAATCATTCTTTCACTGCTTGCTTTTATCGCTAAGGGTATCATAGCGTGGCACAAGCCTATCATCATCGGTATCACAGGAACGGTCGGCAAGACAACTGTCACAGCTCATGTGCATGCCTATCTCAGTCGCATGATGCCACTGGAGAAGATCGGATACTCTCCTGATCACTATAACGGTGAATATGGACTTCCACTCACGATCATCGGTGCCAAGACTGGCGGCAAGAATCCACTGAGATGGCTATGGGTTTTTTTTATTGGTATCTCCCAGTTCTTCAGGTCATATCCTCGATATCTCGTCTTGGAATATGGTATCGATCATCCGGGTGAGATGGACTTTCTTCTATCGATAGTGATTCCAGATGTTGCCATCATCACTGAGATCGCACCGAACCATATCGAACAATTTGGGACTTTTGATGCGTATAAGAGAGAAAAACTCAAAATGATCGCTCATGCCCGAGAACTCATCATCCATGATTCTCTGCGCAACTGCGTCGAACGTGAGGCAACCTACTATGGAACTGGAGCGATGAGTCAGATCGATGCTTCACATATCGAGATCACACCAACAGGAACGAGTGCACGTATCCACTTCGCTCATCGTGACCATGATATCTCTGTACGTGCCTTCGGCGCCTTCCATATCGTGAATCTCCTCCCACTCTATGCGATCTCAGAGATATATTCTCTGGATACTGAGAAGATAGCCGAGTACGCTCATCTCTCGCATGGAGAATCAGGACGATCGAGTATACTCGACGGTATCGGTGGTTCGACGATCATCGATGGGAGCTATAACTGAGGATATCTCGCACTGCATGCTGGTATCACGGCTATGCGATCCTTCGTCTCATCTCATCGTCTCGTGTTCATCCTCGGAGACATGAGAGAGCTCGGAGTAGAGACACAGTCCCTCCATATCCGCCTCGCAGGAGAGATAGTAGATATGCTCCCACATAACGACGCAGATATAGAGTTCTATCTCGTATGACCATATATGAGTGAACATGTACTGCCTATCCTGACAGAGCGGTTCACGGTCATGAGCTCACTCTCGAGCCGAGAAGTAGGGCAAGTAGTGAAAAAAACCCTCACCAAAAAATCTAAAAAACCAGCGATGGTCTATGTGAAGGGAAGTCAGAATACCATATTCCTCGAAGAGGCGATCGAGATAATTCTCGCACACCCATCTGATACGACCAAGCTCTGTCGCCAGACTCCAGAGTGGAAAAATAAAAAGAATGAGTTTTTTAAGTCGTTATAACTCCTAATAAGTATACTAAGATGCGTATTATTCGGTTTTTTTTAGTTGGATTGAGTATATCTAGTTTAGTTTTTTCTCATGTCTGCGCACTTGATACCCGCGAAACTGCATATCAGGAAGCTCTCAGCCAATTTTCCTATGTGAGCAATATGTACGTCTCTATATTTTCTTCGAGGGAGAATCGGAAAATATTACAAAAGAATCATATTCCATATCAAATAAATCTAAAGCGTATATCAATAAAATATGAAGAGATACAGACTGTATCCGATGAGGACTTTGCCATGCGTATAGATGCACAAAAAAATCGCATCCTTAAGATAGAATCAGCTTTAACTCAAATAGCAAGGATCCGCCATGAGTTCTATAAGAATCCAGACTCTGTACTGCCTATCGGGATACTCAAATATGTAGAATGAGGAAAAACCCTGCCAGGCGATATCGTTCTACTGTATCAAAATAAGATGTATCTTATTTTTATCCAAGAAGCTCAGTCGTATCTCTGAGCCAATCCTGCGAATCAGGAAATTATTGAGTTTTTGTATAAGGCAAATTTCATAATATGACATTATGATGAGTCGATTCGATTTATTGAACTTTTTCGTCAGAGTTTTCCAGAAGAATTTGCTCATACATCTATAGCTTGCGACGCCTTCGTGATAGCAACATACGCAAAAGATATAAAATCTCGAAGGTTTTATAATAAGATATGTTCGGCAAGGAAATCCTCCCAAATTAACTGCAACACTTATGGTATAGTAGAATAGCTTCTATTCTTTTATCCCCCATAAGTCCATGTGACACAAATACTCTCAACTCTCCATCTCAGAACGAGATGAGCTCGAGTTCTTTCTCTCCGAGAGAAAGTATTCTCTTCGTACCATTGCCAAGATGATGCATCGGAATGTATCTACCATCTCTCGAGAAATTCAGAATAACCGTAATGCCTTCACTCTTGAGTACACGAGAAAAACAGCTAAACACAAAGCCTATGTCCGTAAAAAGTATTGCAAATACCAAAAAAGAAAGATACTGGAAGATATGAAGCTCAGACAATTCATCGAAAAACATCTCAGACTCGATTGGTCTCCTGAGGAAGTAGCAGGGAGAATAGCAGAAGAATTTTCTCTCGCTCGGCTCGACACCAAGTGCTCAAAGAACACGATATACAAATACCTCCATTCAGCTCAGTGACAACTCATTGCTTATGATCTGGATCTCCACAAGATCAAGAAACGAGGAAAGAAGAAGCAGGAATGACTGGATTCGGCAGATGTGTTGTCGGACTGGGACAAGAGAATATTCATCGATGATCGCCCTATAGCCACCAATGAGAGACTGCTCTTTGGTGATTGGGAATGAGACTTCATCGTCTCCCCAAAAGATCCAAAAACAGGAAAACAATACCAATGATCCTTACTCGTACTTCATGAGAGGAAGAGTCGATTCGTACTTATCCGTAAGCTCACAACACGAAACATAGAAGATGTTCATGCAGTCATCAGAAGAATGCTGCAGCCTATACAAAATCTGAACTCTCTTACACTGGATAACGATATAGCATTCAAACGACACTGAGAGCTTTCTGAGCTTATCTGAGTACCCATATATTTCTGTCATCCGTATCATTCATGGGAGAAGTGATGAGTGGAGTTCTCGAACAGACTCATCAGAGAATATTTTCCCAAATGAACCAATCTCGCAGAAATAGATGAAGATGATATTCTCGATGTTGAGGTACTCCTCAATAACAGACCCAGAAAAATACTCGGATACAAAACTCCACTGGAAGTCATGAAAGAAAATAACTCATTCTTTCATACTTTCGATACATATCCTTGCACTACCAGACCAATTTAGTATACTCTCAAATAACTACTATACACAACGGGGCACAAAAAACCCTCAAGTGTTGCACTTGAGGGTGGCGGATTGCTCTCATTTAATCAAAATTATTTTTCACTATATATTCCATAGTGCAATATTGCAGATTTTTATCTTTTTCTTATACTCTGCTCATGCACAATACTATCACCTGGTCAGAATTCGAAGCCATAGAGCTCCGAGTCGGGACCATCATCAGAGCCGAGGAATATCCAGAAGCGAGGAAGCCCGCCTACAAGTTGTGGGTGGATTTTGGCCATGAGATCGGAGTCAAGCAGACGAGTGCACAGATCACGACACACTATACGAAGGAAGAACTCGTGGGAAAGCAGATACTCTGAGTAGTGAACTTCCCTCCCAAGCAGATCGGCAAGTTCATGAGTGAGTTCCTATGCACAGGACTCTATCGCGCAGATGGTTCTGTCGTACTCGTTGTTCCTGATCGAGAGATGGAGAACGGGGTCAAGCTCGGATAATCGAGAGAGTAAGATAGAGATAAGTACAGAGCAAAAGATACATGAATGAGTTGATAAATACGGTCGAGGATATATACTCACCACATTCTCGTATGGGAATCTTATCACTTATCCCCTCATAGTATGACTCTCCGATCACGACTCCTCATCGGTGTCCTCGCGACACTCAGTGTCCCTCTCATCTCATCAGCTATGGAGAGCGCGACAGCTCCTCGCGTCTATACTCAGACGGAGATCGCCTATATCCGCGGTATCAACTGTGACACTGTCTCAGCGTCAGAGCAGGCTCATTGCATGGAGATCAAGAAGGCAGCACTTGCCCAGTCACAGAGTGGCACAACCACACTCCCGAAGCCTCCAGAGAAGACACATAGTGGGAGTGAGATGGATCACCCAAAGCCTCCAGTATCAAACTCTGGTACTACTCTCCCAAAACCACCAAAACCTCCTATGGGCACTGGTGCCATCACTGGAAGTGGTGCAGATATAGAACGTGAGATGAAGTGACTCGCCCTCGCTCTCGGCAAGCTCACTCCAGCAGAGCGCACAGAACTCCAGAAGATCATCCGCGAATACCTCGCATCGAAGTGAGTAACCCCCCCAACTCCAGAAGTCAAAAATACTGACGCAGAGCGTAAGGGATGGGATGGATCCGTAAAAGGAAAAAAGACTGCAACTGAGATCCAAGCAGAACGCAAGTCCGCTCTCGAAAAGGCAAAGGCAAAACGTGAAGAGATGAGAAAGAACTATGTCGGTCACGTCACACTGATCAAGCAATAGTGTCCCTGTCATCTCGACCATCGTGGAGAGATCCTGCCTAGAAGAATTAGTATTATAGAGCAAGATTTCTCGACTCCGTCTTGTATACAGATACTGCAAGACTCTGCTCGAAATGACATAAAATATATTAGGAAAAATCCATACCGATTCCTCGGTATGGATTTTTCTATTTTGATAGATAATTCTGGATAATCCGCTCTGTCACGATGAGTCCATCGATCGCAGAGGAAGTGATCCCTCCTGCGTATCCTGCTCCTTCGCCACTCGGATAGATACCCGCGATATTGGACTCGAGAGTCTCCTTGTCTCGACTGATACGGATGACGGCAGAGCTGCGTGCCTCGATCGCGATGAGGAGCGCCTTCGGATCGGCGAATCCGGCGATCTTGTGATCGAGATCGACGAGTCCCTTCTTGAGAGCAGCAGTGATAAAATCAGGAAGACACTCCTTGATCGAAGTCATTTTTACTCACGGAAGGTATGTCGTCGGAACCGCGTCACTCTGGACTGATGGGCGATCCGCGAGGAAGTCTCCGACGAGTTGCGCTGGAGCATGATAATCAGATCCACCGAGGACGAAAGCCTTCTCTTCCCACTTGCGTTGGAACTCGACTCCCGCGAGTGGATGATCAGATCCAAAATCCTCAGGTGTCACGGGGATCATGAGGGCCGAGTTGGATATCCCGCTATTCTGACGGTATTCACTCATACCATTGATACAGAGACGCCCGTTCTCGCTCGACGCGGCGACCACATGGCCACCAGGACACATACAGAACGAGTAGACAGTACGCGTGTCAGTTCCATGAGTGACGAGCTTGTAACTGGCAGTTCCGAGCTTCGGACTCACACAGGAGTCACCGAACTGAGATCGGTTGATCATATCAGCATCGTGTTCGATACGCACTCCCATCGAGAATGGCTTCTGTACGATATCGAGTCACTTGCTGAGGATCATCTCATACGTATCACGAGCTGAGTGTCCGATCGCGATGATGAGAGTATCACACTCGATCCGCTCGTCTCAGTTCACGATGATAGCCGTCACTCGTCCCTCTACGATCTCTATATCTGTCATACAGGTGCTGAATCGGATCTCAGCTCCGAGTGCGATGATCTTTTTGCGCAGCTCACGTACCAGTATCCTGAGCTTGTCCGTCCCGACATGAGCCTTCGCCTTGTACATGATCTCTTCCGGTGCGCCTGCGGCTACCATCTCTTCGAAGACGTACTTGCTACGGGGATCGTTGATCATGGTGTAGAGCTTGCCATCAGAGAACGTCCCAGCACCTCCTTCTCCGAACTGGATATTGGACTCGGTATCGAGTGAGTGTCACTTCATGAACATACCGACATCGACGAGTCGTCACTCCACTGCCTTGCCTCGGTCTATGATGATCGGATTGAGTCAGGCTTTCGCGAGCGCGAGTCCCGCGAAGAGTCCTGCAGGACCAGTTCCCACAACAACTGGTCTCAGTCTCTTGGAATCAGGTGGCACAACAGGGATCTCATAGACGAACTGCTCGACGTATTTTGCCTTGTGCTTAACGAGGTTCGGCTTGGTGAGGCTGATCCCCTTCTGTCTGAGATCGATATCCACACTATAGATAAAAAGAATCGCGTGCTTATCTCGTGAATCGATCGACTTCTTCACCACAGCGAAAGAGATGAGGTCTTCTTTTTTGCAACCGAGGATCTTCAGGATCTTGGTCTCGAGGAGTGACTCATCATCGGTGAGTGCGAGTTTGATCTCTTCGAGGCGGAGGAATTGTGACATAGGGAGTTTTTAGGGATTTGGGCGTAGGATAGGCGTTTTTCTTTTTTGTGCAAGTGGAAGTATATATCGAGGATAATAAAATTCCAAAATCTTTTGACAGTAGCGGATCTCTAGTAGATCTTCCTAGATATTTATGAGGTCTTTTTATCATATGCAATAGTTTTACAACATCTGCAATAGATTTTTGCTTATTTTCGACTTTTCTTTCGAAAAAGTAACTATCCACCCCCAAAGGGGGTGGCTTTAGCAAAAAGACCCTAGAAGGGTCTACGACTATTGAGATGGAGAGGACAGAAGAAGTAAGTATGGTTTGTTAGAAGTTGAGATCTGTTTGGTTTCAATCGGATAGTT
>JANOIH010000025.1:0-21481 GCA_031407385.1 Candidatus Altimarinota bacterium
AGAATGATATTTTTCTCATCTCAAATCCAAAGTACGGATACATAGATGACTAAAAAAGGAGAGAAAAATCAAGTTGATTCTTTCCCTCCTTTACAGCTAAAAACGATCATTCCAGCCACACACTATTTTCCATTAAGCCAAAAATGATGAACTTATAGAAGTCATGAATTATATATTTGAGATATCACATAAAGATAAGCAGCTAGCTGCAAGTGAAAAAAGAAGAGATTTCCTTGTGTGAAAGAAAATAGAATTAGAAAAGAAACTAAAGGATATAGAATTCAAGCTGGAGAAGCATCCCATAAGAGGACTTCCCGAATATCAAGAAATATACACTAAGATACGCACAGCTATGGGTCTTCCGAAAATGAAGAATGACAATACTACAGTTATCAGACGAGATGAGTTAGTCGGGAAATTCAACCTCGCCACACTATTCCTCAATAGTGTTGGAGACCATGTTCAGCCTACAGAAATACAGATAAGACTATCAGGGATAATAGAATTTTACATCAAATCCGAGGCGAAGAATCTAGATAAAAACACTAGCATATTCACTCTGGAAGAACGACAAAAGTTCACTCCAGAATATATAGAATGAGTATTTTCCGATCTATATAGGGAATATCCCAACCTAAAACAATCACCCAACTAACATGTCACAGATCCTCACCCTCACCCTCAAGCGCCTCAAAGAAATCGGCATAGAGCACGAGATCCCCAACATCACCGAAGAAAATGCTGGGTTCCTCAAGGCCCTAATACAGAAGCGGAATCCAAAACATATCCTCGAGATCGGTACGGCGAATGGATACTCGACACTCCAGTTCGCCAGTGTCCTGAGTACAGGATCCGATATCACCACGATCGAGCAAGCATGGAATATGCACAATTTTGCCGTGGAGAACTTCCGCAACTGCAAGATGAAGCATATCCACGCCATCTGGTGAGATGCCAAGGCGATCATCCCAAGTCTCGCGGATGGATATTTTGACATGGTATATATCGATGGCATGAAGCGCGAATATCTGCAATACTTCCTCGCATCCATACCGAAGATGACTTCTGATGCGCTCGTGATCATCGATGATGTCGAGAAGTTCGCGGATAAGATGGTGGATTTCTATGACTTCCTCTCTGAGAGATCGATCCCATACACTCTAGAGAAAACCGATACCGATGATAGTATCATGATCATAGAGAGAAGTGATATCAGGGCATAATGCGATTTTTTGCACAAAATATTTGCACAAAGATATCCGATGCATATACTAGGCCTGTGCACTTGCACTTTTACCCCCTCACTTTTTTCCTTATGGCTATCGTGAATATGGTCTCTCGCATCCTCGTGATCGTCGGCGCTATCAACTGGGGACTCGTAGGCGCATGGAACTGGAATCTCGTAGAAAAACTCGTTGGTTCTATAGAAAACGCCCCTATGATCGTATATATCCTCATCGGTATCGCAGGTCTCTATGAGACATACCTCTACTGCCTGATCTGCATGGCAAAAAAATAATACCCCACCCAATACATACAATCTAGAAAAGTCCTCACTTCGAGGACTTTTATTATGAGAACTATTCTCATAATTCGTCTTGCTTTTTTAGAGTTTTTTCATAAACTGTGTGCTATCAAGTTTATGAACTTTTCCCTCCTCGAGGTGTACGTTCTATGACTTATTATTTATTACTTATTACTTATCTTATGTCTCTCGAGATCTCTACTGATTCTGCTTTTACTACTGATATCGCCTCTGGTGTGACTCTCGTCGACTTCTGGGCGGAGTGGTGTGGTCCATGCCAGCTCATGCTCCCTCGTCTCGAGGAACTCGCGAGCAAGATGGACGGCAAGGCTAAGATCATGAAGCACAATGTCGACAACGATCCAGAGACTCCCACGCAGTTCCGCATCATGAGTATCCCAACTATTATCGTGTTCAAGGATGGGCAACCAGTCGAGAAGTTCGTCGGTGTCCAGGATACTGCCACTCTCGAAGCGGCGATCGCCAAGCATCTCTAATATGCTTGTGCACAGAAAACAGTACACAGTGCACACGGTGGACTGTTTTCTTTTTATTTTTTTCTACTGTGTACTCTGTGCACTGTGCACTGTATAATTATGTCAAATTTCGAATACTACTCTATACTCGCGATACACCAAACTGCGAGTGATGATGAGATCAAAAAAGCCTACCGCAAAAAGGCCATGGAAGTCCATCCAGATCGCCACGGTGGTGACAAGTGAAAAGAAGCTGAATTCAAGAAACTCAACGAAGCTTACTCGGTCCTCTCCGATCCTCAGAAAAGAGCCCACTACGACCGTCACGGAACCATGGATAATCACGGGACTTGGGGCTTCTGAGGAGGATTTCAGTGAGGTTTTGACGCTGGGGATCTTGGTGATATATTTTCGTCGTTTTTTGGTGGAGGGATGGGCGGACAGAGAGGACAGAGACGAGCAGATATCGGTGAGGATATCGAGATGCGACTGAAGGTATCACTCGAAGATGCGATCCGTGGTACATCTCGCAAGGTCGAGTTCGATCGTGAGACGCAGTGTCATCACTGTAGTGGCAAGGGAGGCAAAACCGAGACCTGTACGACGTGTCGCGGACAGGGTCAGGTACGCGAGCGTGTACAGACGATATTCGGCGTGATGGAACAGGCGCAACCATGTCGTACATGTCAGGGTACTGGACAGCGCATCATCGAGAAGTGTACACACTGTCATGGCAAGGGCAAGTTGAAGGAGAAAATCGAGAAGACTATCGAAGTCCCAGCAGGTATCGAGAACGGTATGAGTATCAAGATCCGAGATGAGGGTCACCGCGGAGGCGATGGAAACGGGGATCTCTATATCACATTCGAAGTGCCGAGCCGTGAAGGTGGACTCACTCGCGAGGGTATACATCTACGCTATAGTGTATCCATCTCCCCTGCCGAGGCTACACTCGGTGTGGCGAAGATGATCGAGATACCTATCCTCGGCAAGAAGCCTCTCGATATCGAGGCAGGGATCCAAGGAGGCACAGAGATCACCTTCCGTGATGAAGGACTCCCTCGTCTCGATGGACGTGGTGCACATAAGGGGAACCTCATACTCACGATCGAGATAGAGATCCCGAAAAAGCTCACAACCGACCAGAAGAAGCTCTACGAAGCGATCCTCCAGTCCGAGTGATCCAAGATGAAGAAGTGATGGCTCGAAGACTTTTTCTCATAAAGTATCTCCAAAAACTGAATCAACTCTCTTGGTTCAGTTTTTTGTTGGTCTTGCTTTTCATGATAGCTTTGATATACTTAGTTTCATATAAAAAGGAAAGATTTCTCGTTTCTGAAGTTTTTACTTTCTCGTTATTACTTTTTCTCATGTCTACTTCCTACACCGATCTCGTGAACGTCCCATCTTTTGGTAAAAAAAGAGAGAATAACTTCAACCCTGAGCGTTGAGATATCGCGTTCTACTGTCGCGACTGCCGTCTGATCGTCGATGCCATCCCACTCGAACCCCAGAAGGTCGGGAAACATATCCGAGAATACCTCTACGAGTGTCCCACCTGCCACGGCAAGCGTATCGCCACAGGTACAGCAGCAGGACTAAAGGAGCATTATGATAGGAAACACTAATAGATATTTTCAATTCTTAGTCCTCCAAAATTTTATACTATCATATGAAAACTGCAAAACATATATCTTTACCAGTATATCCAAAATATAACGGGAGGCTCCCAGAAGAACTAAAAACTACAATCGAATTATTAACAGAATCTTTTTCTGAATTGATTGCATCAGTAGTATCAACTGATGATATCTCAAAATATCCAGAAGATATACAGCTACTTATTCGAAAAATACGAATGTACTTTCATCACAATAGTAGTACTAATGGAGTTAGTAGCTTGATACCGAAGCTTGAGAAATATTTAAAGCAAGTATAACATAAAATTCAGATGCCACATACAAAATACTCGATCTCTTCGGGTATTTTTTATAATATATACATCTGTATGTATTTTTTGCTTTGTCTATATATTTCCTTTGAAAAAGATTTGCATTCAAAAATTTTATGGATATATCTATATGTATACATTGTATGTTCCTACTTCTTCACTTACTATCTCATGGACAAACTCTCCAACAAGGAACAACTCGTTCTCCAGAAGATCAGAGAATTCATCACTGCAGGTGAGAAGCTCACTATCCGAGCACTCCAGGCGGCTCTCGGATACGCATCTCCCAGATCGATATCTGTCATGCTCGATCAGCTCATGCTGAAGTGATGGGTCTATCGAGACTCTCGCGATCAGATACGGATATCTCCATCGTTCCAGGCAGATAGTACTGCCGTCCGCAACATCCCTCTCATCGGATCTATAGCATGCGGGATGCCGATATTCGCCGATGAGAATATCGAGACCGAGATCCCAGTATCGACCAGGATCGTCTCAGGAGATAAGAAGTACTTCTTCCTCCGCGCTGATGGCGACTCTATGGATAAGAAGGGCATCGAGAGTGGTGATCTCATCCTCATAGAGCAGACTCAGATCGCCGAGAACGGCAGTGTCGTCGTCGCCCTCATCAACGATGAGGCTACGCTCAAGGAGTTTCAGGCACGTGATGAGAGCATATTCCTCATTCCACACTCACACAATCCGAAGCATAGGCCCATCATCCTCGACAGTACTGATGATACATTTAGTATCCAGTGAGTATTCGTCCGGGCCTTCCCAGGGAGTCTCTTCGCATAACATACGCCCTATTTTTTACCACTCTTTTTATGAACAATTCTCTCTCTTCTCGATATAGTATGCGTATACTGCGTCATGTGAACCAAGCGATTTTTATCCTCTTCGGATTCATGATCGTCTCACTCTTTGTATAGGCATATTCTCGTCCCTTGCCATTCTGTTTTCTCTGTTTCACTATCTTACTATCAAGCCATCCTACTAACCTACTACTCTCTATGAACGATAACAAAAAAGAAGCACTCGCATCCGCACTCGCTATGATCGAGAAACAATTCTGAGCATGATCTGTCATGACTCTCGGTGACAAGACTGGACTCAGTATAGAGACCAGCTCATCTGGATCTATCGCCCTCGATGATGCACTCGGTGGTGGATACGCGAAGTGACGTATCATAGAGATATATGGACCGGAGTCATCTGGTAAGACGACTCTCACTCTCCATGCGATTGCAGAGGTTCAGAAGGCTGGAGGAACGGCAGCATTTGTCGATGCGGAACATGCACTCGATCCTGTCTATGCCAAGAGCATCGGGGTCAACATCGATGAGCTCATTATCTCTCAGCCAGACTACGGAGAGCAGGCACTCGAGATCGTCGATGCACTCGTACGATCAGGAGCCGTCGACCTCATCGTCGTCGACTCTGTTGCTGCCCTCACACCGAAGGCAGAGATCGAGGGAAATATGGGAGACTCGTTCATGGGACTCCATGCTCGTCTCATGTCCCAGGCTCTGCGCAAGGTCACTGGTGTCATCAGCAAGTCGAACTGTACGGTGATATTTATCAACCAGATCCGTATGAAGATCGGAGTCATGTTCGGGAATCCTGAGACGACAACAGGTGGTAACGCACTGAAGTTCTATGCATCTCAGCGTCTGGAGATCCGCCGCAAGGAGAAGCTCGAGTCAGGAACGGGTGACGATAAGGAAGCGATGGGAAACCGTGTGAAGGTGAAGGTCGTGAAGAACAAGGTGGCGCCTCCCTTCCGTGAGGTCGAGATCGATGTCATGTTCAACGAGGGGATCTCTCGTTCTGGAGAAGTCATCGATATCGGTGTCGATCGTGGTATCGTGAAGAAGGCTGGAGCGTTCTACTCGTACGGTGAGACTCGTCTCGGCCAGGGTCGTGAGAATGCGAAGGACTTCCTGAAGGCAGACCCAAAACTCCTCGCTGAGATCGAGGCAGCCGTCCGTGGTGGGAAGAAGATCGCGAAGGAAGCCAAGAAAGGAAAAGTAATCGAATCTGACGAAGAATAGAAAAATCCCCTACCGTGATGGTGGGGGGTTTTTTCCTTTTCGTCTTGCTCTTAGCTTCCTTTTGGATATCATCATATGCATGTATAGGATCAAAAAAACTCTCATCTTCATCGCCAAAGCAATCGCCCTCCTCCTGACGGTTGCAACTCTTGCTCTGATCGTCATATCCTTCGTACGCAAGGACTGGATCACGAGTGGTATCGCATGGATCGGGGAACTCATCCACTCACTCGGGAACTGGAACTATCTGGTTGCTTTTGCTTCTGCATGTATCGAGTCGCTCCCGATCATCGGGACAGCAGTTCCAGGGATGAACATCATGCTCATCGTAGGAGGATTCTGGGGTAAGGAGCATCTTGTCCTCACTATCGTGGTCGCCAGTATCGGTGCGATGCTCGGGAACTATATCGGCTACTGGATCGGGAAGGAGATCGGATCGAGCCTCATCGAGAAGTATGGAGACTGGTTCTGAATCGGCCGAACTGAGGAACGCATCCTCCACAAGCAACTGGAGAAGAACGGATTCTGGTATGTCACACTCGGAAAGTTCCATAACTTTACTCGCGCTTTTATCCCTTTTATCGCGGGAACTGGTGGTATGCTCGAGAAGCGGTTCTGGATGTATAACATGGTAGGTTCTGTCATCTGGGCAGTGAGCATCAACCTACTGGGAATATTTTTTATCGGGAATTATGAAACTATCCTGGCTAATCTAGGGAAGATCATGTTCGCGGTGATCGTGGCAGTTTTTGGGTATTTCTACTTCTTCCGTCGTCAGTCACTCATCAACTACTGGAACGATAAGAACCGAGAGATAGAAGAGAAGATCGCGAAGAAAACACGAACAAAAACACAAGAAGAAAAACAGTAACATTGCTCTCTTGTTTGCTTCTTTTTTGGATGAACTTTTAGAATCTGTCAGCGAGATTTTCGTGAAAAATACAACGTATCTGAATTTTGTATTTTTAGAAAATGAGCTGATACCAGATTCAAGAGTGAATCCAGGTAAAGAAGGACTTTTGGTACTTTTAGTCATAAAAGTACAGGAACTCGGCCCGAAAAAAATAATCCAAGATCCTGAAATAAATTCAGGATGACAGAAACTCTGGATTGCTTCCTTCGTCGCAATGACGGATACATAAAAAATTCAAAACCATCCTACTATCCCTTTATGTCTCTTTTTCTCCAACTCATCTGACTGTTCCTCGTCTCACTCGCACTGGCCCCACTCGTACTACGTGGTGTGACTGCCCTACTCCAGAAGTTCGGGCTCCTCGATCGACCACACCTCTACAAGTCTGAGAAGTGACGTGCTCCTGCGCCATACGGAGCTGGCATCTCTATACTGGTGATGTTACTGATCCTCGTTCCGGTGATATTCCAGTTCGGGGACTTCTCACCACTCTTGGAGAAGCGACTCCTCATCGTCCTCCTGATTGGTATCGGTATCACACTCGTGAGCTTCATCGATGATCTCGATACGATCGGCAAGAGCCCTATACGAGTCCCACCGATAGTGCGACTACTGATGCAGATCGGAGTCGGTGCGGTTATCGGACTCACGAGTATCAAGATCACCTATATGTCAGGACTCTTTGGTGGCATCATCAACCTCGATAATTACTCGACTATATTGCTCGGGTATCAGATATGGTATATCCCAGTACTGGTGACGATATTTTGGTATGTCTTGGTTTTTAACTCTGTGAACTTCTCCGACGGTGTCCCAGGACTAACAGGCGGGTTCGCACTGATATCCTTCGTGATACTCTGACTCCTCGCGGTGAAGCTCATCCTCACAGATACCACGATCGCGAGCCAGGAGAATAGCAGGTTTCTCCTGTCCCTCCTCGCTGTGATCATCCCGATCACCTACTTCCTCACACGAGCAGATATATCCAGACGCGTCATCATGGGTGACTCAGGGACGATAATGCTCGCCTTCCTCCTCGCGACTCTCGCGATCGTCGGTGGAGGCAAGATCGCAACCGCACTCTCGGTACTCGGGATCTATGTGATAGACTTCGTCTATGTGATCACCTCTCGCCTCCTCGCTGGGAAGAATCCCATGAAGTGAGACCAGTCGACACATCTGCACTTCCGTCTCATGGAACTCGGACTCTCCCCGTCTCAGATCCGTACGATCGTCTATACCCTCACTATCGTATTCGGCCTCTCGGCGATACTGCTCTCTGGTGTAGGCAAGATCATACTCCTCATCTGTATAGCTGTTATCACGATCCTCCTGACTGAGATACTCGCGAAGGTGAGGAAAAAGTAAAAACCTCTCGCAAACATTTGCATTTATAGGATTTATGACTATATTTCCCGTCTTATATTTCTCCTTTCAGTAGGTTTCAATTTTTATCTATATTTTGTTGCTGGTTCCTGATGTTTCTTGGGTTCTCCTATCTCCTATAACCTACTTCCTATCCTATGTCTGACTCTCGTATTACAGAACAACGCAAGCGCTTCGTCGAGATCCTCGGTGTGAGCCCGCGTATAACTTTCTCCGACCTCCGGAAGGATCTTGTCGGGAAGAAGTGACAACCCGGGATGAATCTCGCTACCCTCTATCGTATCGTCGATGCGTTCCAAGATCAGTGACTCATCCACGAGCTCACGATCGCCTGAGAGCGTCTCATATTCCCATGTCAGTGTGAGGATGCTACGCGTGAGGATGCAGTCACGATCACCTTCTGTGAGAACTGTGGTGCGGTCTATGATCAGCATGTTCGTCTCACGGCCCCATACACGATGATGGAGACCTATGCCCGAGTCAAGAGCTGCAACGCATGTGTTATTAGATAAAAAAAAGACCCACTTATTTGTGGGATTCTTTTTATCGTTCTATAATTTTGTACCTGAAGGTATACATTCCAATAAATTTTGAATCTCTCATCTCACTCTATATGTTCTTCCCTCTCCTTATACTCGCGCTCATCTCTGCCACTGGTATGCTCATCTATAGTTGGAAGAGCATCCCGAGCAAGATACTCTCTCTGCTCATCGGACTCGGTGCAGGATCGATGTTCGCCGTCGCACTCGCACATATCCTTCCTGAGGCGCTCGAGCAGACCGAACTCGCTATCTATGCGTTCATCGCTGGATTCCTCGTGATCTATATCATAGAAGAAGTTCTCACTCCACATCATCACGATCATAGCCACGGTGACCATAGTCATGAAGATCCACACGAGCACTATGATCACGTCGCGGTCGTCTCTTGGATCGCTATATTCGCCCATACCCTCCTCGATGGTCTCGGGATCCGTGCAGGGATGGGACTCTCTGATACTGCTGGATATGCCATCCTCTTCGGTGTGGCGATCCACCAGATCCCAGTATCACTCTCACTAGCGGCGATATTCCGCGAGAGCAAGTTCCGTCAGAGGACGCAGATCTTGTTCCTCATAGTATTCGCACTCGCCGCTCCGATCGGGTATCTCCTATCGGATCTCTTCCTCGGTGGTGTCGATGCAACGATAGTCGGCATCACGGCTGCATTCGCAGGAGGGTCTCTCCTGTATGTCGCGACAGCAGATCTCCTCCCAGTCATCCATAGCCAGTGACGAGGCAAGTTCGCTACAGTATTATTTTTTATACTCGGAGTCGTTGGTATGACACTCGTGAAGTGGTTCGAATAACAAAAAGAAAAGCCCTCAATATATTGAGGGCTTTTCTTTTTACTGTGAGAGTCCTGGTGGTGGATCTGTCTGTAGTCTCATATCATACTCGATGATCATGGATGTCGCTGGATACTGTCATGCTGTTGGCGAAGTTGATGCAGTTCATGCACCCATACCATCGAACGTGCGCATCTCTTCGAGATCATAGAGCTTCGCGACACATGTTCCTACTGGCACATAGTACGGACAGATCCCAGCAGCAGTCTCTCCGAGTGTGTTCCCAGAGACGAGAGAACCTCAGATATAGAGCTGACTATCGCCACTGGTCATCATGGCATGCTCCGCAAAAAGTGAGGCATGGATAGTTGTAACTGAAGGATCAATATAGATATTCCCACCAACTCCATCCTTCGCGAGTGCGATGATCGCGAGTGGACCATCACTTCTCTTGGCTATGTTTTCTGTGATAGTTATGTCTTTACCGATTACCACTAGGGTTTGCTTATCAGTGAAACTGTTATTATTGATACTTTCATCGGTATTATAGACTGTATATGGTACGTCTGTGTAGCTCGTGCGTCCGCGTGACAAGAGGGCTACACTCTTGCGGATCTGATTGAACACATCGGCTCGACTCTTACTCGTCGTCGAGATCGTCCCATATTCAGCACGAGCATTGTTCTGTCCGAGGATCTTGATACGGGAAGATTTGTATTCTGACATCTGATCATCTGCGTCCACAGGATAGATCACATCTGTACCTCATATCTGATAGTGGATCAGAGATTGATATGAGAGCTTCTCGAGTTCTGGATATGCCGTAGATGGGCTATACGTTCCTGTGAATCCAAAGGTCGCAGAAGGAGATGTGATAGTAATACTCGATGGACGTACAGAAAGTGCTCCCATCATCCAATCGATATCATCTTCGACAGCAATTCCTGCAGGATCT
The DNA here is from genome assembly GCA_031407385.1 of Candidatus Altimarinota bacterium. Lineage (GTDB taxonomy): Bacteria > Patescibacteriota > Gracilibacteria > BD1-5 > UBA2023 > JABFSX01. The sequence goes on from JANOIH010000025.1 coordinate 10,588, forward strand.
GATACCAGATTGCTCATATTCGCGAAGAGTCAATCACCAATCAGGAGTGTGGTAATCAGTTCTGGTGTAAGTGGTTCTGTTGTACCTGATGCAAAACTTCAAACAAAGTGATTCACAGTACCGAGAAGAAGTACCGCAGGGAGAGTGATATCTGCAGTATAGGGCTTCGCAAAAGTAATAAGATCCGTATCTAAGAATATACTGACGATGCCTGTTGGTGAAGTGTATCTTATATCTTTGAGAATGAGCGTATTGGAACCATCAGTCGGAGCAATACTCGCGATACCATAGCTAACATCTGTGCCATCGATTACAACTGTTGCTTTTTTATCAGAGAAGAAGAATCATGATGACTGAAAGACAATAGGATCGAATATTCAGGCAATATAGGCCGTACTGAATATACCAGTGGGGAGCTGTATACTTGAGATACTTCCTGTATAACTAATCTCAACTGATCCTGTATCAACTCTATTTCCGTACTTATCTCTTGGTTTCAGGGTGAAGTCATAATAAGAGGCGCCATCAGCGATTTTATTAGCTCCATTTTTTATCAGACTACTGGCGGAACGAATTGCGCCATCTGGACAGCTGGAGCTATCAAAAGTACAGAATTTCTGAATAACGAGACCAATTGTAGTATCAAAATTCTGTGAAAGAAGATTTGGTTTTACTTCTACGGAAGAAAATGTTGTGACACTTCCCTGTGGATCTATAACTTCCCAGGTATATGTATCAGCAAGTGAGAGATCAGTTGAGAATATACCAACAGTAAATCCATCAAATCGCTCAAAATAAGAAGGATTCTTCGATGGGATAATCTTGAGATCCCATGTCCCATCTCCATACTCTGATCCACTCTGTACTGTTAGTGTCGTGATATGGTTCGCTGTGAGTCCAGTGAGTGACTCGATGAGATCGACTGGACGCAGAGGCAGAGATACGCCATCGACTATGAAGTCTCCAGCAAAGGAACCGATAGATCAGGACAAAGTACCACTTGATGGATTATAGCGAACATTCGCAAAAGAGAGTTCTCAGATATTTTCAGCCCAACCTGACCCTGTGAACTGACACTGCGGTGTTGTTGGAAGAATATCTTTGAGAGAAGGTATCCCACAATTTATTTTTACCTGGTATGCCCCACTCGACATCAGTGCCCAACCTGCCCCACTCATATAGAAGGCCCCTCTCATATTCTGTGTACTCGTATCGAGATATGCTCCAGAAAAAAGCGAACCAAAGAGTGGGGCTGCTACATCGAACCTAATATCACTCGTTGTTCCCGTGAGAGAGATCTGAGGTGCTGGTGTATATGTCTTCACAGTTGCAAATCCCTCTCCTACCGAGAGGTAAGAGATAAGAAGTGCCATACAGATGAGATATATTCGAGTGATCATTGGGTATTATTGAGCAGTTGGAGTCATTTTTTTGCATGAGGCAATCGTACCTGTGTTGGTGAGAGTATCGCAGAGTGTCGCATCTCCACTCTCTCGTATGAGGAGGAGTGTCACAGAGTCATGACATCGGTTCATGAGAGTCGTATTCTCGATCGTCTTGCAGAGTGAGAGATTTTTGTCTATGATCGCCTTTTTGAATATCTCATTGTCATCTTGGATCGTCGTACGGGCGAGACAGGTTGCCTTTTTTGCCTCATCATGGAGGTAGTCACAGTTATTCTTGTCGCCTGAGATGAGAGCACGCTTCATGAGTATCGTATCGAAACAGATATATTTGAGGTCTTCGGTAGAGAGCTGCTGACATGCCTCGAGATCATCGGTGCGTACTGCATCCTGGAGGATAGCGTTATCATCGATACGTACTATAGAGGCGAGACATACCTCCCGATGCTTGGCTTCGAGTGATGCACAGTTCGTACTCGTCGCAGTCTGGGTCTCGATGAGGCTCGTGAGCACACGTGCGTCGATCTCTTCACGACAATAGAGTTGTTGCGCTTCGGAAGTGATCTGCATACAGAGGGACTTATCCATAGAGGAGAGGGCTGTATTCTGTGCGATCGTGGACTGACATCGATCCCGTACGCCCGTGAGTGTGAGTACCTGACAGTCAGCGAGTGTCCCTGAGAGAGTGAGTCGGATCGCCTGGAGAGACTCACTACACTCGAGTCACATACTCAGATCTGTGATAGCTGCACAGAGTCCACTATCTCCCTCGGACATCGCACGATTCTGGAGGTCGATATCACGTGCATGCGTATCTCTTTTTACCTCGATAGACTCTGCATAGGTCGCAGGTGCCTCGGCACTGATCGTATAGGCTACATCGGTTGCACTGAGGCTCGGACCCCCAGAGAAGTACCATGCCCCAGCACCGATGATACCGAGAGCGAGCACTCAGATAGTGACAAAAATCCCCACATGGGACGATGGAGTGACATGTACTCCATGTTCCTGCCCATAGAAGGGCGTACTCGGATGATCATCGAGATGCGTGGCTTCGGTTAGAGATGGTGGTATAATTGCCTCAGAAGAGAGTATAGAAGAACTCTCTTCTGTACTCAGTTTCTGTCATTCCTGCGGAGGTAGGAATCCAGTGTTTCCGAAACTATTGTTATCTGATTGGGGTTCATCTCCAGATCCGATAACAGCAGATACAGGCTCGATATCCTGAGACATAGACTTCTCCACTGGTGAGACGGGCAAATCAGCAAAGAGATCTTCTGTAGCTGTTGAGATAGTGGATTCTGAGGACGTCTCCGCGATATCCGCAATAGGCGTATCAGCCATGATAGTATCTGCATCTCCACTCATAAGGAGCTTCTCTTCTTCGCCTGCGGCGATCATGAGATGCTCTTCTCAGGCTGTGAGGGAGAGGAGTTCTGGAGGTGGAGCGAGGAGTTCTTGTTCTGGATCTGTTGGGAGAGTGGTATCTGACATATGATGAGAAAGTGATAATACTTATCTACACTACCACATACATGGGCGAAAATAAAAAATCTCCCGATAAAATCAGGAGAAAATGTATTGACTATGTTATCTTTTTATACAACGTACATTGGCGATCTCGCTATAGTCACTCTGGACGAGTGAGAGTCCAGTATCGCTATACTGCCATCGATATGCACTCGATGTATTGCTATAGTCAGTACCATCGGTACGATATCCAGCATAGTTCGAGGCGAGGTGGAGTACGGTTGGATTGCTCCCTTCGACGCTACTCGTCCAGTAGGCTCCGTTCACATCAGCACGAGCCGAGAGAGTGACGTTGCCTGCACTATCACGATATCCATAGTATCCTCAGTTATATGAGAGGGAGAGGAGGGACGCCAGTGAGGTCGAGTTCTGACGGGCATACCAGATAGCAGTTTCCCACTCACCACGAGTCGGGAGACGGTATCCGATAGCACATGGACCAGTTGCCCATGATGCAGATCGTGTCTGTTTGCCTTGCCAAGAGAGTGAGTTCCCCATGCCATTGTACGAGAGGAAGGTCGACTGCACATCCCCACCAAAGAACCATCCTGATTGTCCTGCAGAACTCGTGTTGCGATCTGTCGAGTTACACCCTGACCATACCTGTCCTCCTACCGTGATATCAGCACGAGTACACCCTGGATACACCGTGGCAGTTGTCGTATATGGGTAGTTCTGTGGATAGTAGTACTGTCCTTGATTATATTGTTGTACGTTCGCGGTCCCGCCTGCATAGTTCTGTGGAGTATAGTACGCATTCCCTGGATTCGTATTGGTATATGTGACATACGTCCCCTGATTATAGTAGGGCGAGTTCTGCGTATTCGGCATCGTGAAGTAATAATAGTACCCAGGCTTCGGTCCAGAGTAGTACGTATATCCTGACTGGTAGTACTCAGAGTAGTAGTAGGCTTGTCCTGTCTGAGAGTTGTAGCTATACGTGTTATAGTTCGTCGGCGTCGGTGATACTGCCCCTGGAGATGGAACTGTGGTATAGACAGTATTCGTGCGAGCTGGAGTGCGTGTACGAGTCCTGTTTGCTGCATCGGCGGTACTCACGAGGAGCCCAGAGAGGATGGTGAAAAGTGAAACAAAAGCAAGGAATTTTGGCATACGATATCGTGTTATAAAAATACATTACATATACACAATACAGATATTTTTATTTTGTCAATAGTATTTTTGTTTTTTCTACTTCTTCTTCATCAGTATCTTCTCATACGCCTCGACATAGCTCGCGATATGATGTGGATGCGTGTCAGTAAAAAGAGTACGTTCGAGACGTTTGATGCCTTCTGCGATATCGGTCGTGTGGTTCGGGTGTACCTTGATACCATCGTACTCGCGGAGTGGTCGGATATCAGAGAGGAGCATCGGGAGTGCATAGGCACGTGCGAGCTCGATGAGCTGTCCTGCGCTATAGTAGGGTCAGACGTAGATCCATCCCTTCGCCTCTGTATAGAGATTCGCGAGGGTTGCATCATCGAGATATCCGAGATAGCGTACCGAGTTCGCGAGATCCAGCGATCGGATCATGTGTGTGAGCAGCGAGAGATGCATAAGTGCAGGACCGAGGAGGAGGAGCTCGTAGCGTCCACCATCTCGGCGATAACGTTCCCATGCAGCAAGGAGAGTGAGGATATTGGACTCGCCGGCGTATCCACCATCATAGAGGAAATACGGTACCGGCGTATCTATGCGCTGTATCGGTACTGAGCCTATCGTCAGGATACTCAGTGGCAAGTGTGGTATGATCTCGATGGATTCTTCATCGATATCGTAGAGTTCTACGAGTTCTCGGCCGATCTGGATATCTGGGACGATGATCGTGGTAGCGTTCTGTAGGAACTTTTTGCGAAGCCACTCTGAGTATCGTCTCCCGAGTGATCCTGTCCCCTCGTCAGGATAGAGTGTGGACGCGTTCGACACGATATGCATGGTCGTCGCGATAGATCTATCATATGGTGCAAGTCATGAGAAGCTCACACATCGGAACACTTCGTTCCCGGTCTGAGACTGGAGACGATGGTGCGACAGTGGCCAAAAAGACTTCGCCACGACAATACACCGATCAGAAAATCTATCCTGATGGTCATATATGAGATAGGAGATCGTATCCTCACTCTTATGCTGTTGCCACATATCGGCCCATGCGCGCCCTGCCCGCACGACAGCAGTCTCCTGCGGTCATGATGTCCTGATGTCTACTATGATATGCATGGGGATGAGTGTATGGAGATAGAGGAGAAAATCAAGACCGAGAAAAGAAGAAAACATCCCAATATTTGCATTATACAGAAAATGCGCTATAATTGGTACAGTTATGTCAAACACGGAAACTGCTACATCAGGAAACCTCGCCCAACAACTTGTAAAAAATGGAAGTAGTGTTTCTTTTATGTTGAGTGCTCGGGAGGCTATATGGGCAACTATGTGATTCAAGGTGGTTGCAAGTCTCAAAATACAAGCCGCACTTCAGGCTATACAAGAGAATGTATGAGGCATCCTACCAGTAGGCGAGGTGGAGGTTATTCCAAATTCTCAAACACCAGTGGTGCAAGATGAGAAATTTAGACTTGAAGCCTAACTTTCACTTGTAAAAAATCCAAATCTCCCCATAATCTGAGGAGATTTCTATGCTCAAAACCCAATTCACCCTCATCTCGAAGTCACTGCTCACACACGATGTGTACGAACTCACCTACTCATGTCCAGATATGACGAAAGAGGCACCGAAGCCTGGTCAATATGTTATGTTCCAGCTTGCTCCAGGGCTCAATAGATCATATTCTATTGCTTCTTTTGTTGTTCCAGCCAACCTACCATCCAGCCAACCTACCATCCAACCAACTTTTACCCTCATCATCAAGCGGATCGCAGATGGGAGAGGATCACCGATGATCTGTGATGCAGAAGTCGGGACAATTCTTACTGGGATGCTCCCTCTGGGACACTTCGTACTCCAGGATACGAGTGCAAACAAGTGTTTCATCGGTACAGGGACAGGATTCGCACCGATATACTGTCAGGCACTTGGGCACTCTCTGAGTGGAGAGAAAGCAGACAAGATCGCCTTCATATTCTGAGTGCGTAGTTTCGCAGATAACTTCTACGAACATGAGATCCTCGAACTCGGTGAGAGTTTCGAGAACTTTGAATATGTTCAGTATTTTTCTCGTGAGGAGCCGATGACCGCATGACAAGAGAAGGGATACGTCACGGACTGGATCACTCCTGAGAATATAGCTGCATATACGGAGTTCTACCTCTGTGGATCACCCGCCATGGTCCAATCCGCCCGAGAAAAACTCGAAACACTCGGAATCATGAAAGAACAAGTATTCTGGGAACAATTCTAGAACTCACTTCCACTTCCTCGCTCCCACGGCTCCAGGCCATCAGCAGCACTATCCTCGTCGAAGTTATTCATCACATCTTGCGTCCAACGAGAGAGAGCGTAGAGGTTATCGTTGAGTGCCATGTGTCTCCAGTCGATGATGAAGTCGTCTGGTGTCTGATCATCTCCACCGATATAGTAGGCCATCATCACAGGATATCCCTGCTCTTCGGCGATCTGGTTGATACGTTTGATATATTCTTGGACCTTATCGGTGAACTCTTGGCGTGACTGTGCAGACATAGTGGTATGGGTGGTTGGATATGCTCTATATTATGCAGAAATAGGCAAAAAGCAAAAAAGTCCTCTCTGTGCAGGGAGGACTTTTGATATATGCTCATCTACATGCCATACGTGAACACATCTCCTCACTTGGTCGTGATGATGAGGTGCATCGTCGGGCCAGTTGCGCCTGGAGTGAGACGAAGCGCCTGGAGTGAGTAGGTCGCACCGTCGAGTACGAACGCGGTCTCCAGAGTCATCGGCTGTCCCGCGCAATACATCATCGTGCTCGCGAGTCCTGGTGACGAGATTATATTGCCTCTGAGAGTATATGATCCGAACATATTGTTGCAGAATTTACCCGAGACTTTTCCTTTTTCAAAAGTGAGCGTATATCCAGTACTCGTGATCGTCGTCGAGTTATATCCGATAAGTGTCCACTTCCCGAGGAGTGGATTCTCTGTTGGTTCTGGCTTCTTGGAGAGTATCTTGATAAATGAATAATCTGTCCATAGTCCATACGCATCCGAATCTGAAATATCTTCACGCACGAGAATCTTATATGTATATCATACCACTGGGGTAAATTCCAAATTAAGTATATCAATTAATGCTATTCTTTTCCCTTGTTTTACCTGCAGGCATTGTGTCGGTCCAAAAGTAACACAGGCAACGGTATTTCCGAGAACCGTCATAATACGGGTTCTTGTAACTCCAGGTTGTATACACTCTTGCAGGTGACTATTCCATCTGTACCCTGCCGATGTCTTGCATCCATGCCTGTCACTATCTCCTCCGACGATCGGCGGAGTGACAGTGCCATCACATGCACCCTGTGTGATGTTGGTAGCTTGCTGTACCCTTGCCATACATGCGTTCGAGAAGGCCTGTCGCACGGGATAACACGGAGCGCGTATACACTGGACCTGGACTGAGCCACACACAGGAGCATACTCCATAGTACACATGACTGGATCCGTCGCAGCCGAGACAGCTGATACTCCAGCGAAGAGCAGCGTGATGAGGACAAAAAGAAACTTCATAAGAAAAATGGGTTAAGAAGATATCCATACACCTATGACGAGTATAGTGAGAATACGTGACAACAAAAAGAAAAATCCACTCCAAATAATTGGAGTGGATTTTCTAGAGGTACCAATTATGCTTTCTGAGAACCAAAGAATGACTTGATCTTTGCAAATACACCACCTGCATTCTTCTGAGCAAATGCCTTCACTTCTGCCATATCTGTGTTCGCCATTGCCTCCTTCACGTTGTCGACTGCCTCTGACATACCTGTCTTCCCATCACCATCGACATCCTTGCCTATGAGTTCCTGAGCGGCTTCCATGACGTTCTTGAGGTCGATCTCTGGGAGATCTGTTGTATCGAGTCCGAGCTTCTCTGCAGCACCCTTGAGTCCCATAGTCGCTATAGATGACTCGAATTTGTCACCGAGACCTGACTTGAGTTTTCCGATCATGTCTTCTGATACACCTGATGCTGTGAGTTTTTTGATGATGTCGTCCATAGGAGAGGAGAGTTAGTAATATGAGAAAGTGAGTAAATGGTACTTTCATAACTAATTATATATTTTCGTACAGAGAATGCAAAAGATACTCATAAAATAGAATGCACATAAAAAATACTCATTTCTGAGTAATTTTTTGGATTTTTGAGATGGTAGTCTATCGTTGAATAAAGTTGAACTTCTCAATTCGATTATTGATAAACTGTATTCGAACATTTTAGAAACCACGAACTTCGTGGAAGTTTATTTTAGAATTTTGAATGAAGAAAGGTTTTTTATATAAGATTAATTCCAAACTTCCTCATAATCAGAGCATACACCAGAAATATCACCATAGTCATAATAATAGAAACTCCGAAGGCAGTCCAGAAGCCCCATTTTTCCATCATAAATGGAAAAGCAAGAAACATAGGAAGTGCCGGGAGAACATACCAAAATGTATAGTACATATGATTTGAGAGCTTATCTGTACTTGCTCATTCATAATGTAGCCAGAGGAGCGTGAGTATAGTCATCAGTGGCAAAGATATTATCAGTGCTCCAAGTTTGTCTGACGCTTTCGCAATTTCAGATACTACGACAATTATTCATGCCGTAATGAGATACTTTATAGCGAGATAGAGCATAGGTACATATTATGAGATTAATCCATTTTTTTGAGTCCATCAAATGTTCCACTTACTTCAAAAGTAACCGTAACATCTTGATTTCATCGATTACGCCAGTAGAGACCATGAGTACCATTGAGCTCGGCAGTTATAGAGCCAGCATATTCTGTTTGCCCAATTCATTTTTCGTATTGAGCAAATCACCTCCCAAAAGAACCTTCACCGTGTGCATCATAATTGAGTGGTCATCATTCTGCCTTCCAAGAATAAACAATAGTATCCCCTTTTGACATCTTTGCTTTTATTTCCGTACTTCCGTTTGGTTTTATTACAGCTGTCATGGTTTCTTTTTTCGTTTCAGGAGAGGCATTTTGATTTACCACTGTTGCATCACTTGGATTAGGATTTTGCAGTTCAGTCTTACTCATAAGAGGTTCTCCTGATTTTGCTGACGCATCTTTTGCGTCCTGCACTTCTGCATCTTTTGCGAGCGATACCTTTATCTCTCCCATCTTTTTGAGTCAAGTGAGATACCCGATACCAGTTGGGTCGATAGCATATTCAGCAGGAAGCACAATAGTCACGAGAATAACCATTGCTCCAATAAGTGCTATTTTTGTAGACCGAAGAAGGTCTTTTGATGAAGGAAGTTCATCAAGTGTTGGTTTATGAGTATTAAACATAGAATATAATTTGAATTAAAAACTTAAAATGAAACCCGCAATCTGGTATCCCATAAGAAGAAAACCAGCACCCATCATAACAACATTTGTTGTATAGGCATTTTTCCAGAAACTTTTTGTCTTCCGCCAGTAACTCATTCCGATAAGAATACCTGCGAGAGCGAGTATTTGTCCGATTTCTACACCGATATTAAACGATATAAGATTGAGAAAAAGTCATTCTGGGGCAAGTTCAAAATCTTGAAGTTTGGTCGCAAGTCAAAATCCATGAAAAAGTCAAAATATGAGTGTCGCGATTTTTGTATCTGGCTGAAAACCAAACCACCTCTGAAATGCCCCGAGATTATCCAGAGCCTTATATACTACTGAAAACCCAATTATCGCATCAATGATATAGGCATTGATACTAATATCAAAATATACTCATGATATAAGTGTGATGATATGCCCCAGAGCAAAAAGCGTCACATACAGTGTGATGTCTTTGAGTCGATAGAGAAAAAATATCACACCAAACAAAAAGAGGAGATGGTCATATCCTGTCACCATATGTTTTGCCCCGAGATACATGAATGCAATAAACTGAACTCCTGTGGTTTCCTGAATAAATCACTTATCGCCAAGCGTGACACCGTGAGCAAAAGCCAAAATCGGAAAACTCAAAAAAGCTACCAAAAAATAAAAAAGTCGTATCATACGAGGATAATATATTATAAAATAAGGAAAAACATCCTCATTTTATAGAAGTAACCTTATTGTGTCAGAGAAGAAGAAACTCTGTTTATCAAATATTTTTTGTTTATAAAAAGTATATTTTCTATCAGGGATAGGCTCGTAGTTGTATGTGGGATATATGAAGGCTACTCTATCTATAAAATATTCACTATGAGCATAGGAGATATGGCTTCATCGACACACCGTATCTTCGCTATGATGGACTTCATGGTCAGGGAGATGATGGTTATGACTGTATGCATCATTATCTCATACAACCATAAAAGAATGCCCGAAACCAGAAGCATAAAATGTCCCGATAAAAACCAGCACCAAGAATTTAAAAGCTTTGAATAATTTCACACCCTCATCATACGAAAATCTCGAATAAATCAAGTTTTAGTAAAAATAGATTTGACTATCTATATATCTTGTGATAAAATCATTTCGTTCTATAACTTAATCAACCATTCCTATGTCAAATCCTGAAACACCTCATGTAGCTGAAAATGTTCCACACAATGAAAATGTGGCTCACGAACATCATAAAGGTGAAGTTCCAAAGTCACCTGTAGCAAATCTGACCACTGCACAAGTAGAGGCTGCTGCTGCTCAAAAGACAGAAGATGAAAAACACGCTCACGCAGTACTTAATCAGCCACCGCTTAAGTAACTATCCACCCCCAAAGGGGGTGGCTTTAGCAAAAAGACCCTAGAAGGGTCTACGACTATTGAGATGGAGAGGACAGAAGAAGTAAGTATGGTTTGTTAGAAGTTGAGATCTGTTTGGTTTCAATCGGATAGTT
>JANOIH010000036.1:0-7510 GCA_031407385.1 Candidatus Altimarinota bacterium
TCAAAAGAAGCACATTTAGGGCATTTTTTTTAGCATAATATTCGAGGATAATAAATAGGGAACTTCCATCCTACTCTTTTGGCTTCACAGAGCAAAAAATAGTGTGCAAACAGCACACTATTTTTTCTATTTACCCAAATATTTTGATTGGATTTTGATATCTTTTCTATACAATATGCTCGCCTCTGCCAAGAGGCAGAGGTTTTTACCTCTTAATCATTTTCTTTTATGAGAAAATTGTTTCATACAGTGCGGCTGTGGTGATCTCTCCATCTCGAATGGCGGATCACACCTATCCGTTCCGTGAAGCCTCCCAAAAGGAAGTAACTCAACCGGTAAAGAAAAATCCCTGTTAGCGCAGGGATTTTTCAAGAGGTTTTCACCTTAACGTGTTTCATACGTTCTTCTTTCGAAGACATGAGCATTATATCATATTTTCTCTATTTGCAAATATTTCTCACGAGAATGGTGTGGGACCATCACTGACGCAACACGCAGATCGGACGAGATATATAACCCTATTCCCGTACAACTCCTGTATACAAAAATTCGCATCTGAGTGAGAGAAAGCCACTCTGACAAAAAGATACCACGTATAACCGCATCAGCAAGCCAAAATAAAAAATTGACTCTATGTCCAATATAGGCTAATATATACACGTAATGCGAATATTCTCTAACCTATACTGGATATGGCAGGTCTGGACAAGCTTCCCGATGGTGTGAGCATCGATACATCTAAAAAAGTTATAGAATGCACTCGTAGTGCACTCGAAAGGCTCGGCGACTGGTGTACTCACACGGCCCAAGTATTTGGATTGGTTCTTGTAGTTACAACATGAGCAGATACTGCGTTGGCACAAGGAGCAAATACAAAAACATGAGCTAAAGTAGAAGTCACTCTTGTTCCCACATGATCTACCCCAATCCCAACACTCGATGCAAAAAAACTATGAGCACTCAGTGTAGCATCTGTAAACGTTCCGTCCACCTCCGCTAGCGCTGCAGCGGACAAAGGGATTGGAGTATTACAATATACAAAAGATGGAAGAGATTTTTCGAAATTGACACCAGAGGAAGTAAAAGGGTTGAGTCGAAACGAAAAGGAGTTATACTACGCATGGAAAAATATAGAAATAGATGCAAAACTTATCACTGAAGAACAACGATTCGCAGAAAATAAAGAAAAAGCTATCACCTTAAAAAACTCAGCGGATAAAGAATGAGAAAAAGCTATCACCTTAAAAAACTCAGCGGATAAAGAAGAGATGAAAGTTATTGCAGAATATCAAAAAATGATTATTAATTTTACTCAACTCCATAGCAAGAGAAGTACGACTCCTATTTATTTTACGATGAAAGAAGATCTCAAAAAAGTACTAATATCAGGAAAACCTCCAGAAATCCTCCCACAACTTGAGTCCCTTAGATCTATCCTTATGTCCTAATATGCAATTTTTTGCATAAAAAGATAAAAAATGATACCATTTCTATATAGGTATCATTTTTTATGTCTGAAAATCAAAAAAATACATCCGAAATATGAGCAACACCTGAATCCAATCAGGATATTTTGGCGAGACAACCAGTATCTGTACAGAAAATCGTAGAAAAAGATCAGATCCTCTCAAAAAATCTCGATCAGATAAGCAATCCAAAAGAATTTTTTGAAAAACTTGCTCAAAATGCTCATATTTTTGAAAAAACGGACAATCTCTCAGCACAAAAAACCTTTCTAGAACAATCACTAAAGGGGTTGGAGTATTGACAATATACAAAAGATGGAAGAGATTTTTCGAAATTGACACCAGAGGAAGTAAAAGGGTTGAGTGATGATGATTATGATAAATATAATGAATGGAAACTTGCAGAGAAAAAAGCAAAACTTATCACTACCACAAAAGCAGCGGATAAAGAAGAGATGAAAGTTATCACTGAAGACCAACGATTCGCAGAAAATAAAGAAAAGGCTATTACTGAAGACCAACGATTCGCAGAAAATAGAATGATAGTTATCGAACTAACAGAAAAGAATAAAATAGCATGAGAAGAAAACCAAAAAATCATCGATACACTCTCTAGCAACTGAAAATCTCTCATCAATTCTGAATTTCAAAAAGCGAGAACAGACGCAAAAAATCCAGTGTACCAAGATCTCGTCTCGAAGGGTGTAGATCCGAGCAAAGGAGAATTCGATAATATCCTGCGTGCCTCCATCATACTTTCCAATGCAGATACGCTCCGAAAAGAATCAGGTGATCAAAGCAAGTTCGATAGTTCTATCAGTGAACTCGGAAAACTCTGAATCCCCTATCCAGTCGCATCAGATATTCCAGGCATCTCTGCCCACATTGACTCCCGTTTTCCTCGAGGTGAGGCAACCGAACGAGCAAAATGAGAGATTACCAGAAGTATCGAATCAGGCAATGTCGCAAATCTCTACTATGATGGAAAGTGAGAAAAATATACCCTCATGGATAAAGATGGAAAAACGAGTAAAGAAGTATATATGAATCCGCCTCGTATCAGAGTACGTGAGAGCACTCTATCATACGAATTCCCAATCTACAAGAATAAAGATATATCGGAACGAACGGGGAAAAAAGAGCTGCTTACTGGGATAAAAGAAGCTAATAATTCGGAGGCAATGAGATTCCTCAATACACTTACAAAGTGAGAAGATGCACAAAAGAAACAGGATGCAATAAAAGAAATCGATCCCATCAAACTACAGGAACTCAAGACTTCACTCTCAAGCATTATGAGTAGCGCAACTCCTTCTGAGGAGAGGAGAGTATGAGCTGAAAATATACGAACAATACTTGGAAATATACGAACAATGCCAAGAGGGTTATTTGATCCTGAAGGATCTCAACTCACTGACCTTATCGCTGGACTAAAGAAAGAGCAAGATCTACAAAAATCTATAAACTCTCTCCCACCCGAAGCAAACACTCCTGAGAAAATGGAGAAGATTGTACGAGATAATCTCAGTTTGTTGACTCTTCATAAGTTCGATGCAATCGGTCCTGATGCTCAAGAAGCTCTCGATCGTATGATAGCACTGCAGAATAGGTGACGTACGAGGAATAATGAGATCCGACTTGATAAGCCAATCGAGGAAAATAGTAACGACTTCAATAAGCTCAAAAAGGACCTCTCAAAACTCGGTATCACTCAAGAAAGTACAAAGAGTGATACGCTCGGAAGTATTCAGAGGAACATATCAAGCATGCTCCAATACAATCCAAGTGACTCAAGGAGTATCGAAGGAAAACTTCAGGAAAAACCAAAATCCGACCCTATCTAGAGTCGGATTTTTTGCGAAGCCAGTTGTACTAGTTCGTATTCCCTGCTGCGGCCTCCAGCTTGGCTGTCTGATCGGCGATCGCACACGCGTCGAATATATCGGTGAGATCTCCCATCATGATAACTGGCAGATTCGAGAAGTTCTGTCCGATGCGGTGGTCGGTGAGACGATCCTGAGGGAAATTATAGGTACGGATCTTCTCACTGCGATCTCCTGAACCCACGAGCGCGAGACGGGTCGCACCTTCGAGTTTGGCTTTTTTCTCCTCCTCGATAGCGTAGATACGAGACTTCAGGACTGACATGGCAGTGAGCTTGTTCTGGAGCTGAGAGCGCTCGTTCTGACACTCGGCGACGACACCCGTCGGGAGATGGACGATGCGGATCGCTGAGTTGGTTTTGTTCACGTGTTGCCCTCCTGCACCCGATGCGCGACACGCTGAGATCTCGAGGTCTTCTTCGCGGATGACGATATCCACTTCCTCCGCCTCGATCATGACCGCAACTGTGGCTGTCGATGTGTGGACTCGACCGTTCTTCTCGGTCTCTGGTATGCGCTGGACGCGGTGGACTCCTGACTCGTACTTGAACCGGGCGTATGCGCCAGCACCACCCTCGATCTTGAATATCCCTTCCTTATATCCGCCTGCATCGTTCCATGACTCACTCATGACTTCGAGGGTGTATCCTTCCTTGCGGGCGAACACCTTGTACGCCTCGGCGAGCTCATGGGCAAACAGTCCTGCCTCATCTCCACCCACTCAGGCGCGGACTTCGAGGATGATGTTCTTACTGTCGTTCGGGTCTTTCGGGAGGAGGGCGATCTTGATCGCTTCTTCGAGTTCTGGGATACGCTTGTCGGCTGACGCGATCTCGGACTTCATCATCTCGAGCATCTCAGGATCTTTCTCATCGGTGACGAGAGTCTTGAGTTCGTCATAATTGGCGTAGAGCATCTTGTACTCACGATAGAGCTCGACGGTGAGCTGGATAGATTTTTTCTTCTGGTTGACGGTCTTCATTCGCTTCACATCGGTATAGATACTCGGATCAGCGAGTTCTGCTTCGAGGGATTGGTATTCTATGAGGATATTGTCGAGTTGGAATTTCACGAGTGAGATATTTTTAGGTATAGGGTTTTCGGATTGCATTATATACAAAAACTGAAAAAGTCGAGGGAAAAGAAAAAGGCCCACCATTACAGTGAGCCTTTTAATGCGTACATCCTATTTGAGGTAGGGAAAGAAATATCTTCCCTACCAAGAATGTACTAACTTACAGGTGAATTTTTAAAGAGCACCTCCCAGAGTATCGTGTAATCACGATACCTGATACTCGAAACAGAGATTCATATGATATTCCAAAAATTTTTGGCATCCATGGCCACTAATAGGCGGGATTGACAATATGGAAATCTAGAACAGTATCTCGAGTAGAGTTTAGTATAGGATAATATAAAAATAGTCAAATTATTTTACTGAAATTCTCTACTTTCTCGCTTTGACTTCGCTTCTTTTTTCTATACTATCTCGGTATACGCTCGGATGGTGGAATGGTAGACACGGAGGTCTCAAAATCCTCTGCCTCACGGCTTGCGGGTTCAAGTCCCGCTCTGAGCACCAAAATAAAATATTCATAACTCCCTGGACTTGAATCCAAGCGGTCACGTAGTGACGAGAAGTGACTCACGTCACTTCGAGAGCGAGGAGAGCCGAGTGCGGCAGAGAGCACTCAAGTCCCGCTCTGAGCACCAAAATCAAAAACTCTATGGCAACAAAGAAAGTAGTCACATCAGAGCTCTGGCAAGACTATATCAATCCGCCACTCGATATCATCGAGCAGCTCGTGGAGAAGTATGCCTTCCATGAACTCGATCAGGAAGCGATCCTCGAAGAGAACCAGTTTGCACGTCTGGATACGTATGATGACTATCTCTTCCTCGTACTGCACTTCCCCAAGTATGAGTCCTCGACCGAGCGCTATATCCATAACGAACTCAACATATTCGTCGGGAAGGATTATATCATCACGTTCCGCTATTATCAGTCGTCGACGATGAAGCGCATCTATACGCGATATGAAGCGGATCATGAGAAGTGAGTGAAGACGAGCCCCGCTTTTATCCTCTATGATATCCTGGACTCCTATCTGGAGAAGACGATGAAGATGCTGGAACGCATCGGACGTGATACCAAGAGTATCGAGCGAGACCTCTTCGCGAACCGATCGACGGATACGATCCGCAACATCATGACGAAGAAGCGCAACATCATCACACTCAAGCACATGATGAAGCCTCAGATCTCAGTACTGAAGATGGTAGAACTGCGTATGAAGGAGCGATTCTCTGACGACGTCGAGCTCTACTTCGAGAACCTCGAGGACAAGTTGGACAAGATATTCTCTGAGATCCAACTCCTCCAGGAGAATATCGACAGTATCGAGGACACGCTCAAGAGCGTATTCGAACTGGAGACCAATACGACGATCAAGTACCTCACCGTCTTCTCTGCCTTCATGCTGCCACTCACGCTCGTGACGAGCTTCTTCGGGATGAACGTAGAGGCTGGTCAGTTCGACGATCGCATCATATATTCCAGTATCCTCGTGGTGAGTATCGTGTTCATCCTGATGGCGTACTTCTTCATCCGCAAGCGAGTGATATAGCAACCTAATTCCCCATTCTTCTTGTCTCGCACACCTCTTATACTCATCAGTGTTCTCGTGTTTTCCTATTGTGGGATGGCTCTTTTTGCTGCAAGTGGCGACCTACGTATCGAGCCTCCACGCGTCACAGGAACTCTCGAGACGAGTACAGGACAGACTGGAGAACAGGTAAAAAGGAGCCCAATCAGAATACCAAAGAAGGGATTCCAACTCAAGGATGCTACAGATGACACGAGTCTCCTCAGATTCGTCTCACGATCCGTCCCACTGACTCAGAAGTGATATATACCATCACCACTCCTGAGTATCTCTGGTGCGCATATCAACGAGGCTGGTCGAGTCGGATACCTCCGTCGTGACGCGCGCATCGCACTCGGTGAGTTGGCATCAGCTTTTGACCATCGGTTCGCAGAACCTCTCGTCGTCATCAGTGGATATCGGAGTGCTGCATACCAGCAGAGACTGTGGGACCTCGGGCGGTGTTCGGACTCGCTCTGTGCGCCTCCGGGATACTCAGAGCATCAGCTCGGACTCGCAGCCGACTTCTTCGATGCGAGTACGGCACGAGAGTTCGAGACCAACGCTCGGTACAAGCGATACGTCAGCTGGCTCCAGACGAACGCACACCTCTATGGATGGACTCAGAGTTATCAGAAGGGTGAAGCCATCGACGAATATGAGGTCGAACCATGGCACTGGAGATATATCGGTGTCGAGATGGCGACACGTCTACATAACCTCGGCTGGACGTATACAGAGTATGTCCGATTCCATGATACGATGCTCGGATGGTAGGAAGAGTGAATATTTGAACTTTTGAGGGAGATGTGGTATAATGGGGATGATATATATTCTATAGTCTCCCATGGTGAAAAAAATCCCAGACATAAATGAGGTTCCATCTTGAACTCAAGAGACAGAACTTCCAAAGATACCATCATATCAAAATCTTAGAGATGATGTTCGTGAGTCTTTTGTGTTTGCATTCAACTTGCTCGGTCCGCAACAGATGACTTTGGATGATCTCGCCAATATTTCGCCACCGATATGACCATCTTACTACTATATACCCGATTACAAGGCCTACATAATAATCTCAGCTATTTCTAATATATATAATTTTGCTACTATCCAGTATAGTATAGCAGTATATGATCTTCAAAAGATGGGATACTTCCATACTATGGATAATACTGCTGGACCTATCTGAGAAAAGCTCCAAGAACTCGTTCTCGGACTAGAAACGAAGTAGAAATCCCTCTATAGACTAGAGGGATTTTGTAGATATGAGTTGTTATTATGGCTTAATGGACATTTCCTGGTAGGTTTTTTCTTGAGTTTTCCGCATAATAGAGAGGTTTATCCTCTCTATTTTATTTTTATGATTAAAATCGGGTAAATAGAAAAAATAGTGTGCTGTTTGCACACTATTTTTTGCTCTGTGAAGCCAAAAGAGTAGGATGGAAGTTCCCTATTTATTATCCTCGAATATTATGCTAAAAAAAATGCCCTAAATGTGCTTCTTTTGAGCTGA
>JANOIH010000015.1:0-32737 GCA_031407385.1 Candidatus Altimarinota bacterium
TCAAAAGAAGCACATTTAGGGCATTTTTTTTAGCATAATATTCGAGGATAATAAATAGGGAACTTCCATCCTACTCTTTTGGCTTCACAGAGCAAAAAATAGTGTGCAAACAGCACACTATTTTTTCTATTTACCCAAAAATTATATGAGTTGAACTCGATTCTATTGCTCATTGGTATTCTTTGCGTTGCAACGATATATTCTCGAAATTATTTTTATCTAGTAGTTCTTGCAAGTATCTCTCACTATGGTAATATACATAGGCTTTGTTCCCTGTGCTACCAGTTTCAAATCCTGAATCAGAGTAGTCACCCTCTATAGTACTGAGATATAGTATTCATCCATCTTTGAGCAAATCAGAGCAATCTCGTATGAGTTTTGAATTATCTTCTTGAGATAAGTACGGCATACAAAATCCACATATAATAGCATCAAACTTCTTCTCTATAGTATCGAGCTCTCTACAGTCCATAACTTTACATTGAGCTGTTGGATTATTTTTCTTCGCAAGTAGTATCATATTGGGAGCAACATCGATCGCTTCGATATCCCAATTAGGTCTTTTCGATAACAGGTATCTCGTGATATTCCCAGGTCCACATCCGATCTCTAGTATCTTGGCCTGATTATCTTCGATACGTGCAGAGAAGTCATCATAGGTATTATCATAGATATCTAGATCCATGAATTTCTCTTCATATATTCCAGCGACTTTATCCCAAGTTCGGAATGTAACCTCATAATTATCCATATTTTCTGTAGGAATACATATTAAAAAAACTACACCCTCACCGATCCTCGCCATCCGCGTCCTGCATAGTAGGACTCTGCACCGTTGTGATAGGTGAATACCGTATCGAATCGACGGTCTGAGAAGAGTGCCCCACCGAGTGCTCTCACATTCGCAGGTGTCGCTATCCAGCTCGAAGTTTTCATATCGAATTCTCCGAGTTTTTGCAATGCCCTATACTGTTCCTCGGTGAGGAGCTCGATACCCATATCGGCAGCCATAGCTACAGCACTTCCCTTTGGCTTATTTTCTTTCCTGGCGTCGAGAGCTGTCTGATCGTAGCAGAGACTCCTGCGTCCTGTAGGACTCTCTGGAGTGCAGTCGTACCAGATGTACGCACCCGCCTTGGCATCATAACCAACGACATCAGGTTCACCACCAGTTCTCTCCATCTCGGTGAGTGAGTAGAGTTTTTCTGTGTTCCCTTCTAGTCTTTTCTCTATACTCGCCCAGTCTAGGCCTACATGACGGTGCATATTCTTCTCGAAACGAGCCTCTAGTACCTTGAGAAGTTTGGCTTGTTCTCCTTGAGAGAGTTCTTTTTGGTTGGCCATAGTTGGGATGTTAGATGATGTGAGCATTATATTTGGATTCACTTTCTTTTCAAATTCTAAAAAAATCCCCTTCACGAATGATGGGGATTTATATTATTTCTGGTGGACCGGGCGGGGCTCGAACCCGCGACCTAAAGATTAAGAGTCTTCCGCTCTACCAACTGAGCTACCGATCCAGATATGTTGGAACCACAGGAACTGATATGGACTCGACCGTGCCATGAGGGTCTCGAAGCGCTTCTAAAGAAAAAGATTGCTTCTCTACCGACCTGCACTACCGATCCAGATATGTTGGAACCACAGGAACTGATATGGACTCGACCGTGCCATGAGGGTCTCGAAGCGCTTCTAAAGATAAGATACTGCTTCTCTACTAACTGAGCTACCGATCTCTGAACCACAGGAACTGATGGATGGAGATATCTATTGTGCTGGATTCCTGCCTTCGCAGGAATGACAGAAGTCTGATACCAACTTCCAAGTGTGCAGAATATAGCGAACTTTTGTAAAAAAGCAAATAATTATCTCTGATTTTTATAAAAAATCGCTGTGGTGAGTATTCTCTCAACTAAGATAAGGAGAAGAAGGGCTACAAAAAGATAGGGACGATAGGATATAAATACAGTCTGTGCGATCGTCTCAGTTGTGTTCCCGAGGCGTGCACTGATACGATCCCAGTAGTCGTAGAGCTCACGCGCGCCTGTCACACGATAGTATGCACCGCCTGTAGTCTCACTGATCGCTCGTAAAAGTACCTCGTCGATATCACTGCGCAGAGGTGCTCATGTCTCATCGAGGAGAGTCACGCGCTTGGCAGTATATGGATCCATGTAGGAGAGTATCTCGTTCGTCGTGCCCCCGATCGCGATCGTGAATATAGGGATACCCTTCTCTCTACTCTCTCGGCTCGCGATCATGGGATCGATACCGATATTGGCCCTGCCGTCCGTGATGAGGACGATAGAGCTCTGTTGTGTCTGTCCTGAGAGCGTCGAGTTGGCGAGGAGGAGTGCATCTCCGATAGCCGTTCCCGAGAGTCATGGGAGATCCTGACGGATATAGTAGGTGTTCAGATTCGCGATGACACTACTGATGCCTGCAGTATCCGTCGAGAAGGGTATGGAGACAAAGGGCTTCCCCGCGAATACGATGAGCCCAAACCGATCATCTCTGCGATCACTGAGGAAGGTCGCGATGGTCTGCTTGGCCGCTTCGATCCGACTCGGTGCGATATCTTCGGCGAGCATGGATCTGGATATATCCAGTACGATGAGGATGTTCTGTTGCTTCTTCTCTATGACGTCTCGTACCTCACTCTTCCCTGTCCCAGCGATGATGGCAACCAGTGAGAGTACGATCATACTTCGTACGAGCCAGAGCCCCACGATACGCATCGGAATCCGTCTATGCTTCGCCATGAGAGGATTCGCCACTATGTATCCGATCCGCTCACGCAAGAACACCCACCAGATGAGGAGGATGATGAGTGATGAGATGAGGAGAAGAGGAGTAATAAGTAAAAAGTAATAAGTAATAGGTGATACGGAGTTTTTTGCTCTGTCATCTCGACCGAAGTCGGAGCCCCGCGGAGATGGAGCGGAGAGATCCTGCCCTGAGAGCGGAGCAAGATTTCTCAACTTCGCCCTACGGGACTTCGTTCGAAATGACTGACACTATCCGTTCGTTGTACTTTTCTTTTTCTTCTCTATTGAGCACTCATCCACTATACTCGATATGTTCGAGCTCGCCTATGATCGTGAGGAGTTCAGGATCTGTGATATACTTGGCTATCTCGGGGGACGTATGAGCGGTCGTATGGTGTGGATGAGCGCGCTCCTGGAGGTATTCGCGAATATGTGCAAGAGTCTGTTCTGTATAGTGTGGATCATCCTCATGAGTTGGGATATATGATCGGATGATGGGTGGTGCGATATGGCTTTTCTTTTTATCCATGAGATATAGGACTCCCCAGATACTTATCACAACTCAAAAAGAAACCAGTACTGATATGAGTGGTGATCCGATCCAAGTGATGAGCGTGTTCTGGAAGAGGAGTTCTGACATGGGAGAGGTTTAGAGTGTGCCGAATATACTGACTATGCGTGGATCCTCATATTCTGCGATCTTCTCTCGGATGCGATCGTATGCATCTGAGAACGCGGCTGAGTAGGATCGTTCGAGATCAGCCTCGAGGAGGGCCGAGAGATGATCGGCGAGCTTCACTGTCGCACCGTGCTCAGTCTGCCATGGATGCAACATCAGGTCTCGCAGTCGCTCGGCGAAGGCATACTCCCCTATCACAGCGATGAGATACTCATCTACCATATCAGCCTCGATCTGTTCTATAGCGACCTCGAGTCATGGGATTGACTTCTTGGTCGGGGTGATGATGTCACCTGTGATCGCCTCTGGGATATCATGGAATATGGCTATCTCGAGCATCGCATCGACGGTCGCATCGCTCTCACCTGCCTCGATACCGAGAAGGTATGTGATATAGGTCACGAGTGTGAGGTGTGAGAGGACAGATATGGGATATTGTCGGTTCATACGGTTCCATCTGTAGCTGGATGCGAGACGGTGGATCGTGAGGAGATACTTCCCTTGTGTATGTGTATGACTCATATCGAGATCGAGATACGCGAGGAAGACACTATTCTCAGGACTCTCTATCGCCTCTCTCATGCTCGCGAGGAGTGTCGTGTAGGCTTCTGGGTAGACGACACTATTACTTGCGACTTCATAGTAGCTGGCCCATGCTTTTGCGAAGCGGATCAGCTCGCGTTCTGATGTGGTATCCTCACTATATGTACTCTCTATATCTCGCATCACGCGATCTGGGAGTCCGAGACGACCCATCTCATCCACCAGGTTCTCCGAGAGTGCACGTCTGATATCGGGTGACTTCTCTGAGAGTCGATACTTGACCTCGGAACTGATATCGGAGTAGTGATAGGCAAAAAATCCCGAACACAGTATCTCACGTATGATCACTCATCTATAGTACGTGCGTCACTCCTGCTCCTCTATGAGAGCTGCAAGTGTCAGTGCGATATGTGTCGTGAAGGCGAGATGGTCGAGCGTTGTATATGTCTGGATCCTCGGGAACGTGTTCCACCGTGTGATCGAGAGCCCAGAGAGGATGAGTGCGATGATGGGTGAGCGCGACGGCATGATAAC
Organism: Candidatus Altimarinota bacterium; assembly: GCA_031407385.1. Classification (GTDB taxonomy): domain Bacteria; phylum Patescibacteriota; class Gracilibacteria; order BD1-5; family UBA2023; genus JABFSX01. The sequence continues at coordinate 4,525 of JANOIH010000015.1, forward strand.
TTACTTAAAAATACGCAAAACAAATGAAGTCACAGAGAGTACGACTGCGAGTGCAAGGAGTGCTGGGATGCCTATGATGCTGACTGTTGGTACGAGTTGGTCAGTCACGTAGATAACGACTACCGATATGACAAAAGAAAACAATCCCAGTGTGATGAGTCTGAGTGGGAGGCTCACGATGCGCAGTACCGTACCCAGGATGAGGTTGACCACGGCGAGGACTACTGCGAACAGGAGTGCTGAAGTATATCCGCCTGAGAAGGTGATGCCAGGGACGATATCTGACTGAGCGAAGATATATATGGCAGCCGCAGTGATGAGGAAATGGATGATGTATTTCATAGAGTAGAGAGTTTTATCTTTCTTTCCCCAGATTGTATCGATTTTTTGCAAAAAGAAAAATTTTATGATAGAGTAGTGAGGTATTTACCATTTTCCTTATTGTCTATGTGACTTTTTGATAACATATTTGCAGATCAGAATACTGCTACTGCCATGCTCGAACCACTTATGACGACTGAGCAGAAGGAATCGGCTGCCCAGGCCGAGAAGACTCAGACTGAGCAGACTCTCACCACTCCTCTGACGGATAGTACGACACTTGCACCTATCACAGACCAAGATAGCGTAGATGCAACGAGCTCTCTTCCGCTGACGGATGCGGATGTTTCTTTTGACATCGGAGGGATCGATCTCCCTGACTTCGATGCGGTGACTGCCGAGACGACCACTGATGATACGGGTTCTACAGGAGGTATGTTCCTCTCAGGAGGCAAGGTACTCTCGGCAACTGAGAGCTCTCTCGCGGATGGTATATCCGCGAGTGATATCTCTATCGGACTCCTCCAGGGAGCGACTGCGGGGACGTCAGACGCGATCATGGATGCGACTCCACCAGTCGCACTCGATGCGACGCTCGAGAGTGCGAACACTGCGATACTCCCCGCAGAGACTATCACAGAGCCTGTTATCGATCTTGCAACTCCTATTACTGTCTCAGAGTCAGAGACTCTCGTGAAGATGGATGCGGTCCCTCCGACAGAGCTCCAGATGGACAGTGTGTTCTCTACTGGATCGTCTCTCATGGATATGCTCGGTGATATGCCATCGGCAGATACTATCATGCCCGCTACCACAGAAGCTATCGCCACTGAGACTCCTATTGTTCCAGATACAACTCTATCTCTTATCGCCCCAGATACTATGACAGCCACACAGACAACAGAGGTTGCCCTCGAGACTTCCCTCTTCTCGGACTCACTCACCGATGATAGCACCATACTCTCAGTGATCACTCCAGTTATAGCCGATGAGAACTCTCCGCTCCATGAGATGCTCAGAGAGTTCATCGCGAAGCTCGAGAAGCTCGAATCAGAGTCTGAGATACTCGATACCAAGGCTGCTACCGCACAAGTGAAGATCCAAGCGAAGCGTATCAAGCTCGAAGATGAATACCATGCTCGTCTCTCTGCTATAGAAGTAGAACAACAGCATATCACTGGAGGCAAGGCTGCCCGCCAAGAAGAGAAGACAAAACTCCGAAAGATCATCGAGAATCTCGAACAGGAGATCGCATAGTGAGCTCTCTTCTTGATTTTCTGATAAATAATATTACACTCCTTCCATGAACAGATATATCTCTCTCATCCTCATCATCATCGCAGGACTCGTCTCATGATATGCGACTTCTCTTTTTGCTGCTGCGCTCACGATCCCTGGTGGGACAACTATTCCAGATGCCTCTATCCTCGTGAATGGTGTCGCTGGTGGAAGTGTAGAACAAGTAGGACAGAGCTTCTGACTGCGTATACTCGGACTCGTGAAGGTGGTGATCTCAGGGTTTGCATTGGTTTTTATGGTGCTCATCGGCGTATATATGGTCATCTTCTCAGAGAACGAGGAGAAGGTAAAAACCCAACGCAAGCAGATCACCTATACACTCATTGGATTCCTTTTCTTAAACATACCAGGTATCCTCTACCAGGTCATGTCTCCATCGAGCGTGTCAGGAACAATCGAAGCCTGAAATTGGAGTGATACATCCACTGCCTTCTGGTATACGGCAGGACTCCCCGGATTCGTGGGTGAGATGGTAGGATTCTTCCGTGTGTTCGCATACGGAGCAGCTATACTTATGCTGACATGGGGATTCTTCCGACTCATACTCTCCAGTGGCGAAGAAGAGCAGATCAAGAGTGCCAAGTCTCGCGTGATCTACAGCTCCCTCGCACTGATGTTCCTTCTTTTTATCGATGCATGGGTCCGTATGGTATCCAGTGGCAACCTCGCAGTCTCTGTTCCTGGTGTCGCAGGTACTATCTTCCGCCTGGCAATCTTCTTCGCAGCTCCTGTGGCTATATTCTTCATCATATATGGTGCATACTACTATATCACATCGGCTGGAGACGAGGAACGTGTGAAAAAAGGCAAAAATATCCTCATCAATACCTTCGTCGCTGCCCTCATCCTTATCGCTGCCTTTAGCTTCCTCTCTGATCTCGCGAGCTTCACCCTCTAAAAATATGCAAAAAATACTCGTCTCTCTCATCCTGATACTCATATCCTGCGGATCTCTCAGTGGGAGTGCGTATGCTGCTCCAACAACACCAACGAAGGTTATAGTTACTGAAAAGATTCCTGGTGCTGGGTGTGTTCCTTATAATGGACCTGATTCTTCTAAAACTGTTACCGAAGATTGAGGGCTATGATCAACTGTACAGACTACCACTAATAGTAATGGTAATGGTACAACTAATGTAACTGTTACGGGCGATAACTGAACGAGTACATCAACAACAAAAGAATCTGTCTATACGAGAAAGTATGAATGTACGATCACTCCAGGTCTTGCTGGATTCCAGACGATGCTTGCGACGATCATCAAGTGGTTCATCAACATCGTCATGCTCTGTGCGGTCCTCGCGATCGTCGGACTCGGTATCGCATGGTCGTTCTCTGGTGCGGATGATGCGAAGGCCAAGACGGGACTCAAGAAGTGGTGAGTCAATATCCTCATGGGTCTCATCATCCTCTTCTTCTTCCGATATATCCTCCAGTTCCTCGCACCGTGGATCTATAAGTAGTAGATCATTGATCGTAAAATCCCTCAGTATGAGGGATTTTTGTTTGAATTCTTCACGGAAATCTATATAGTAATATACGTTCAGGTGCCTTCTCCCCCTTGTAGGGGGAGTGAGAGGGGGTACTCAGAAAGAATACCCCTCCTAACCTCCCCTAAATGGGGAGGAACCAAAATCCCTATTTTAGCTCCTATCTCCCCAATCTATGTCCAAAAAATCAGTCACCTCAAAAATCAAAAGAAAACCAATATCAGACTTCCTCATACCTACTATCATCGACAAGATCGGTGGTCAGGAGCGAGCCTATGATATCTACTCTCGTCTCCTCGAGGATCGTGTGATATTCCTCGGTGATGCTATCGACTCTATGGTTGCCAATACGGTCATTGCCCAGCTCCTCTATCTCGAGAAGGCTGATCCCAAGGCTCCGATCACCCTCTATGTGAACTCACCAGGAGGTCATGTGACAGCGGGTCTCGCGATCTATGATACAATGCAGTCGATCAAGCCTGATGTCATCACGGTCGCAGTAGGACTCGCGGCCTCTATGGGATCCATCATCCTCGCGGGTGGAGCCAAGGGCAAGCGCTACGCTCTCCCTCATGCGGAGATCATGATCCATCAGCCTCTCGGAGGTATGGAGGGTCAAGCGATCGATATCAAGATCGCCGCTGAGCACATCATCCGCACGGGTGAGGTCCTCTACAAGATCCTCGCGAAGCACTCAGGTCAGGATATCGACACCGTCCGTCGTGACTGTGATCGTGACAACTTCATGACGGCTGAACAAGCAGTGAAGTATGGGTTGATTGATAAGGTAATTTAGTAGATCAGGAAGACTTCTTAACTATCAAAAAAATGAATTTAACAGACTTCAAAATCCAAAACGGTATATTAACTCCATCCCCTTCTTTTCGTATAGTTGATACGAATTATATTCAACCTGCAGAAGTTCTTGAAGCTGTGGAAAGATGTAATCAATGGCAAAAAGAATCAAAAGAAAAATGAACAACAGCTACTGTCTCGCCAGTAGTGGCATTAACATGGTTTTTGCAGAATAATAGTGTTCTCAACGTGATAGGTGATGGGCATATATCTAAGAATGATGCAAACAATAGAGCATTTCGAGATGCTATGTTTAGTTTTCTACAGACTGGAACTATACTTTCAGTCAGAGCAACAGTCAATACAATATTGGTAGATCAATCAAAACAACATATTTATATATCTGATCAACGAATACTTTCATTTAATAGTTGAGATAGATATAAAAAAGCCATGAGTAACTTAGATCTATCACATTAAAAATCGAAATGCAAAACTCTCAAATCCACAATCTCCTCAATAAATGAGTCTCACAGCTCATCGATCGAGATCATCTCGCGAAACGACTCGAGTCATGAGACAAAATCGTCGTCAAATTCGGAATCGATCCGTCAGGAACTATTGTCCATCTCGGGCATATGGTGCCTATTTTGAAGCTGAAACAGTTCCAAGAGATGTGACACAAGGTCATCCTCCTCATCGGAGATGCGACGGCTCAGGTCGGTGATGCGAGTGACAAGGATGCAGAGCGGCCGATGCTCCAGAGAGTAGAAACCGAGCAAAATGCCAAACTCTTTCTCTCGAAGTTCGCAAAAGTACTCGATCTATCAAAAATAGAAATCTACTATAATAGTGAGTGACTCGATGCTGTGAACTTCGCTGGAGTGGGTGAGCTCGCCAAGAACTTCTCCGTAGCCGAGATGCTCGATCGTGACAACTTCTCGAAGCGGTACAAATCAGGGGTGCGTATATCACTCCAGGAGTTCCTCTATCCGATCATGCAGGGGTATGACTCGGTCGCTATCGCTCGCAAATACGGAGCCTGTGATCTCGAGCTCGGTGGAACAGATCAGTACTTCAATCTGTTGGCTGGTCGTACTCTCATGGGGGCACATGGATTGCCAAAGCAGGATATCATGACATTTGATCTGCTCGTCGGCTCTGACGGCAAGAAGATGAGCAAAACATCGCCAAATACTATAGCTATCGATGAGGCTCCGCAGAGTATGTATCAGAAACTCATCAATATACAGGATGATCTGATAGTGAAGTACTACGAACTCGCGACTGATGCGACTCTCGAGGAGGTTGCCGTGGTGAAAAAGAGACTCGAATCAGGGGAACATCCAAATGTATTGAAAATAGAACTCGCACAACGAGTCATCATGATGTATCACGGGAAACCATATGATGCGAGTGATGCGAGTAATATAGAGACTCAGAATGTTGGGCAATCCGAGATAAATATTTCCGATCTCCTCAAGACCCTCTGATTCTGTGCAACCTCATGAGATGTCCGCAATGCTCTCGCTGGCAAGTCTGTCCGTGTCGATGGTGTGATGATCGAAGATCCGAAGCATCTCGTAACTATTACGGCAGATGGGACTCTTGTCGAGATGGGAAAAAAGAAAGCGAAGCGAGTATTTCTTTAAAAATAATACGACTATGGCAATGAATATGGTTGAGTTTCTTGTACTTGGTGAGAAACAAAAAAACGATCCTAGGTTTCATACTATAAGCTGTGAAGAATGACATCACACTTGTATAGATGAGATGGAAAGGCTGAAGACTGGCGGATTCTGTCCAAAATGCAGTCTACCTATTACAGGCGAAGCTGATGAGGCGTATACAAGGATGCTTGAGGCATATGCCGAAAATGCTATGGTAGCAAGGGATCAGTTCATCCGAACATGAAAAATGCCTGATAAGATTCAGATATGACTCACTAGCAAGAATTTAGAAGTTACTCAAGTACTCTGAAAGTCCTATATTAGTATCACTAATTCAAAATAATTATGTCCTTCTCTCTCCTCTATGTCACCCATCCATCCAAGCCTGAGGCTGTCCGTGTGACGGTCGAGCTCATGAATACTCGACTGATCGCCTGTGCGAACTACTATGCGACTGATAGTGCCTACTGGTGGGAATGACGACTCTCGAGTGCCACAGAGATCATGACGATCTACAAGACTCGTACAGAGCATGTAGAAGCAGCTCAAGCGATGATAGCCTCTCTCCACAAGTATGAGGTTCCATGTATCATACATCTTGCGGAGGTCACGGCGAATCAGTCATACGAAGACTGGATACAAGGCGAGACCGATAGGGCTAAGGGTACTGATCCGATCCCGCAGAAGGATGAATTCGACAAGCTTTTCTAGTAACTAATCCCCTACTCCTATGCTCGCATACACACTCTCCTACATCTCGGGTATCCTCACACTCCTTGTCCTCGATGGAGTGATGATATGGTTCGTGATACTTCCTACTTTTCGGAAGTACATCCCCACATATCTCAATACAGATATGAATTTTGTGGCTGCGATCGCTTTTTATCTCTTGTATATCCTCGTACTCCTATTACTCGTGATCCTCCCATGAGCTGACTCATGAACTGGACTACAGAAGATCATCATGAATAGTGCTCTCTTCGGATTCGGTGCGTATATGACCTACGAGCTGACATCTATGAGTGTGATGAAGTGATGGAGTTGGAATATGGTAGCCATCGATACGATCTGGGGAACGGTTCTCACGGCGATCATCGGAGTGGTTATGTATACTGTATATCGTTATTTTATCTAATGCGAAGAATAGCAACAATCATATTATCTATTGTAGGACTGATATCTCTCGATTATCTATCCAAACAATATGCGGTCGAACTTTTGACCACGTGAGATATCTCTCTGTTTGGAGACTGGATCGGACTACATCTCTCATATAACCCTGGGATAGCCTTCTCTCTCCCGATTACAGGACTCCCTCTCCAAATCCTCACGGTCATGCTGATAGGAGGAATCATCTATCATTATATCCGAGAAGAATATGAGAGACAATCCAAGCTTCTTGATGCTGGATATGCTCTCATACTCGCAGGAGCGATCTCACATGCATACGAACGCATCTTCGTCGGTCATGTTATCGATTTTATTGCGATAAAATACTTTGCAATCCTGAACTTTGCGGATATATTTATCTCTATAGGAGCTTTTTGTATCATCGTTTACTACTTATTCTATGCAGAACACCGATCTCGATAACATCTCAGTGAGTACCGAAGAAGTCCTCGGCCCACCGAAGGTCGACCTGATGGGATGGGGTCTGATGAGCATCGTTGCACTGGTGACGGGTTTTCTCGTTGGGATCATTGTTTTCTTGTTGGCTTTTCTTTTCCTTGGGAACTTCTCCCTCCAGACAGGCGCATCTCCGATACTCCTCGCGATGATCACATTCTTCGCGACGATATGTGGTAATATGCTCTATGTATGGGGACTGCGTAGTATATTCCCACATATCTATACGTGATCACAGACCCTCTATGTCCAGGTTTCAGTTTTCTCCATCATACTCTATATCTGTATGTCGGGCGTCTATGTCGCAGTCGATGCGATGGCTCTCGATCCTGGAGTTATCCTCGCTGCCTATGTCGCTCATATTATATTCGACGTGTTCGGTCTCGTGCTCATCACAGGTATACTCTCGATGTATCGGTACTCTCTCCTCGTATTCTACTCGAGTATGGCTTCCTTGCTGGCTTCTGGACTGATTCCTGTATTCGCCTTTACGACCATGGGCACATCTTCGAGTACACTTTTTGTATTTATGGTGTTCTCGGCGCTTGCCTTCGCTCTCACGACCGTGATAGCTTTCGGCATCCAGGCGATCTACTACCATATCTACGTCAGTTCTGGATATGATCCACTTGGTGATGTACTCGGACGTATCCTCGCTGAGGAACAGTCTCTAGAAAAACAAGCCGAAGCACAACTCTTCTCTAAGTAGAATCTTCGCAATAGAAAACTTTCCTATAAAAAATACTCTCTATGATCTCACTTGTCAGAAAAACTCTCGATATCTATCTCCGCGAGAAGCGTGTGATCACACAGTCGGACTTCCCTGCTGATATATCGGAGTATCTCACCGCCCGAGATGCAGTCTTCGTTACTCTCTATCATGAGGGGCGCGTGATCGCGTCAAGTGGTCGTATCGCTTGCACCAAGGAGAATAGTGTCTTCGAGTGTATCGATAATACCCTCCTCTGCCTGAAGGATCCTCGCTTCACCGCTGGACTCCAGACTCCAGAGTCCCTGGACAAGATCCGAGTCAGAGTCGATATGTGTAGTTCTACAGATCGTCATATCCTCCAGTCGATCGATGAGCTCGACACCAGTCGTGAAGGTCTGATCCTCCTCTCGCAGAATCTCGGCATCATCTCTGTCGTCCTCCCTCACATGGTACATGTGGATCCCAAGCCAGCTGTATATCTCGGACTCGCCTGTCAGAAGGCAGGACTCGATCTCGCGAAGCTGACTCCTGCAGACTATGTTCTCTATGGACTCAAGACACGAGAGCTCACGGATATGGTATAGGAAAGTAAGAAAGAAAAAGTCCTCTATGAGGACTTTTTCTCTGAATTGAAAGTAGTAGAGTAATACTTGCACTCCTTCTGGAGCTTGCAACTCTCACATTTTGGCTTGCGGGCTATACAGTGATACCGACCGAAGAGGACGAGTGGATGATGGATGACTCGCTTCGTCTCCGTATCGAACACGAGATCGAGAGCCCTATCAGTCTGTTCTGGAGTCTTGGTATCCACGACTCCGAGTCGATTCATCACACGGTGGATATGGGTATCGACTCAGACGTAGGGCATATCATAGAGCACTGAGAGGACGACCTTGGCCGTCTTGACCCCAATACCTGGGAAAGTCTGGATGAGTTTCAGATCATTTGGGATATTTCACTCATATTGTATTGCAAGTATGGTGCCTGTCTCCTTGATGAACCGAGACTTGTTACGGAAAAAGTTCACATACTTCAGGTGTTCCTCTATCTCCTCCAGTGATATATCGATGACGTCTCTCGCCTCGCGAACTCGTGCAAAAAATGGTGGAGTAATACGATTCACTTGCTTGTCTGTCGTCTGTGCTGAGAGTATCACGGCACAGAGGAGCTGGAAGTGAGTCTCATAGTCGAGTTCGATTTTTTTGCCACCGTATTCGCGGATGATGGGTTCGAGGATCTGTCCCCAGTTTCTACTTATACGTGTCACCATAGATGCGTATGAGATTATTTTGACAGATATCCTTTGGTTTGCAGATGAATATTTTTTTCACTATACGGGCGTCGATATACATCATCTGTCCATCAGTGAGAGCGGCCTTATATTTATCGATATAGGTACCGAGCCCGATGAGCTGGTTCTTGATGCTATTCACACGGGATGCATAGTCTTGTGCGCTCGTCTCGGCCTCCAGTGTGAGGAGGACGTGTGTACCACTCGTGAGCGTCATATGGATCTCATTCTCTCGGGCGAAGTATCGGATCTTGGTGATCGTGAGTTCATTCCACTCTGTCTCGAAGAGGGATATGATCTTGTTCACGAGGAGCATGTGTTCGTCGGCGATGACCTGCTTGTAGTCAAAAAATACCTCCCCCCTCAGTGACTCAGAGATGATCTCGAGAGACTTCAGTGCTGGAGCGAGTGATCCAGATCCTCACACTGAGGATATCTTCGGTATCAGGACTCCGTTGTCTGACATCTCCCACTCTCGGTCGAATCCATATATCTTGGCCTTGTAACTGATCGGCGCACTTGTCATGAGTACCTTGACTCCGTTCGGGTAGAGCTTGTCTATCGTGACGTGTGCGAGGTTTTTCAGTGACTTCTTGAGCGTATATGCGACCTCTTCCTGATCGAGCCAGAATAGGCTACTGCCATATATATCCTCGATCGCACGATAGGCGACACTCACGTCGATCCCTTCGTTGCTCGCTTCGAGTAGAACATGACTCGGGCTCACACGGAAGTATGGTGAGAAGAAGATGATATATCCTGAGAGAAGAAGTAAGAATAGTCCCATATACGCGAGCATATGAGAGTCGTCGATGCGCTTCTTGATCTGAGAGACTCCTGTGGTGAACGAGTTTGTGAACGGTGCGATTGCTTTTTTCTTTCGTGAGAAGAATCCAGTCCGACTCGAGCGATACTTATCGGTGAGATCATCAGAAAAGAGGTACTTTTGTTTTTTCTCTTCTTGTACCTGTTTACGAAATTGCTTATTCGTGTCTTTGCCGAGATGCTTCAGGATCTTATTCAGAAAGTCCATACTGCTTGTCGAGGGAGTTGATGATAGAGAGGATATCGCCAGTGGATTTTGCCTTCTTGGCTGTACGGAATCGGATGATCGGAGCTCGGCGGATGCCAACATCTCGACCAATGCTACGCGCTATAGCGTTGGCAAGTGGAGCAAAGAGTTTCGGGAGCGCCGGCACTTCTGATGCTTCACTCGATGATACATAGATATCAGCATAGCCTTCGTCAGGAGTGATCTCAACCTCGACGATGGATACTATCCCTACAGTATTCTCATATTCTCTCAGGTGTTGGATGATATGTTCACTGGCTATCGTGCGTATGATGTCAGCGAGGCGTTCGTGGCGGAGCTTCATGATATCTTAAGGTAAAAAATAAAGGAAAATATGAAATTATATGTGCTCTAGTATAGGGAAAAAGGCGAAAAAAGAAAGTAGGATTTGAAGTGAATCTCTACTTCCCTATCACCTTCTCGAGATCTGCCTTGAGTGGAGCCTCGAAGTGATACTCATGGTCGAATAGGTTAAACTCCAACTGGAATGCATGGAGCCACTGACGCGTGAGTCCGTACTTCTCGTATATTTCTGCATTCTCATGAGACTTGCCATAGACCTTATCTCCTACGATCGGGAATCCGATCGATGAGAGATGGACACGGATCTGGTGGGTGCGTCCGGTGAGGAGATCGACCTCCAGGAGCGTATACTTGTCATGATAATATCCCTTATTGAGAAACTTCGTTTTAGCGATTTTTGGATTGACTGGATCATGTACGGTCATCCTCTTCCTATCGTTAGGATCTCGACCAATGTATGACTCGATATATCCTTCTTGGTCTTTGACCTTGCCGACGACGAGCGCGAGATAGGTCTTCTTGATCGTGCGTTTTGCGATCTTAAGTTGGAGTGAGTGCATAGCCTTATCATTTTTTGCGATGATGATAGCACCTGATGTATCCTTATCCAGACGATGGACGATACCAGGACGCTCGACTCAGTTGATGATCGATGGATGAGTTGGGATCTCGCCGTTCTCATCTACGTATTCGCCTCCGTTCTCATCGTCTCCATCGCCTCTCTCGTGTCGGACTCCGAGTGTCTGGAAGTGATAGAGGAGTGCATTCACGAGCGTGCCACGTCTCCCTCCTTCTCCAGGTGTCGGATGCGTGTTGATCCCGGCGTCCTTGTTCACGATAGCGAAGTCAGGACTCTCGAATACGATATCGAGTGGCATATCCTCGGCCATGAGTTCCATCTGATCTACTTTCCAACTGATCTCGATGACGTCACCTCGGTATATTTTTTTATTTTTGGTAAAAGTGGCACCGTTGCATGATATCTTCTCCTCGTCGATCATCTTCTGGAGATAACTGCGCGACTTCTCTGGAAAAAGAGCCGACAGGTAAGTGTCGACTCTTCTTGTTTCTCTTGGATCCGCTAGGACGCAAAATATGGATATAGTATAGTTGTTGGAGCTACGCATGAATTATTTTATAAATCTGATAACCATCGGATAGACGTATCGTTCTCCTGCAAAATGCTTCACTGCCCCTACAATCATGAGAATCAGCCACGCAATTGCGAGTACTGGAAGTATGAATATTCCGACAATCACAAATATTGCTAAGAATCCAGCAATAAAGTAGAGAATAAAGCTCAGATTAAAGTTAATGATATCATAACAGATATTTTTCGCTTCAGGCTTTATCTCCTTATTCGTAACCATATATACTATGACTCCGATGATTCAGAGAAGTCCTCCAGAGAGAAGATTGGCCACTATATGGATGAGCTCGATGATCTTGATCTGTTCGAGAGTTGTAGCATCAGTTGTTGTAACTACAGGAACTATTGGATTTTCCATATTCACTTAATATTAGGATTATGCGATAATCTTCTTCTCGTACGAACAGATCTCTTCAGTCTGGAAGAATCGAGCTACCTCGATAGCTGCGTTCTCTACTGAGTCAGAAGCGTGGATGAGGTTATATCGGATCGTAGTAGCGAAGTCAGCTCGTATTGTACCCATGTCAGCAGCTGCAGGATCAGTAGCACCACAGAGCTGGCGCATAGCACCGACAGCATTATCACCTTCGACGATAAGACATATGACAGGACCCATAGTCATGTACGCGACAATCTCAGGGTAAAAAGGCTTCGAAGTGAGGTGTCCGTAATGTTCGTCGAGGACAGCCTGAGAGAGAGTTACCATCTTCAGTGCTGAGATAGAGAGACCACGTTGTTCGATACGAGCGAGTACCTGACCTACGAGACCACGGTGAACTGTATCTGGCTTGAGTATGACGAGAGATTTTTCCATATATATGATTGAGAGGGAGTAAAGTGCTCGTATCATATGAAAAAATAGAAAAAAGCAAGTTTTCTATTTTTTTGTATTAAAAAATAAGTAGCCAGAATGACTACTTATTTTTTTAAGGTTAACCAACAAATACGTCTTTTAAGAGGTTCATATATAAAATAGTTAAAAAATAATTAACGACACTATTGTACTGTTATATCATCTCATTGTCAAAATCTTTTATGGTTTTGGATTGCTTTTTTTGAGAATTTATATGAAAAAATTTCTGACAGTCATGATAGTCCATGTTTTGCTATAATATCAATTGTAATGTAACTTGCTCATGTATCTAGCAATTCCTCGATATTACTATTGGTTCTTACTATATGTGCATGCATACTCGCTCCATCATCTTTATTTTTTTCGGTATGTTAAAGATTTTAGATTTTACGAGTGGTATATTTTTTAAACGCACAGCATTTTTATTTTCTCCACCTATATGATCTTCTTTAAAGGAAGATAATTCAATTTCTACATCAAAAATATTGTAGTTTGATTTGTTCACAAACTTAAAAAAATAGTAAACTTCCTTGTTGTATGTATACCGGCATATTTTATCGGATATTGTAATCCTTGGTCTATAAAACTTATGAAGAATAAGTAAAAAGAACCAAGAGGAAAGTATTCAGAGAAGTATAGAGGCTATATTAGTTAGCATAAGTTATTTATAAGTACATTAATCTTAGGATATTTTATTTTTAGAAAAAAGCAAGTTTTCGTATAGCGAAAGAGGAAAAATCAGAAAATAGAATTGACAAGATAGATAAATAAAATATAAATAATTGAATAAATAAAATCTTCAGTTTTTTACTAATATAAAGTTCGAGTTCTCACCAACTTAATTGAATAGAGTATATATGAGAAATAGTTCAGAGAAACATACTCGAAGTCAAAATACAGCCCGTACAGCTGTGGTTAAGAATGTCTTAAATGAAAAAGGTAATAGACTTAAAAAAGAAGCGCCATTATCTCCAGCAGAGAAGCGGGTAAGGACTGCCCGAAGATGGGTACTACTTATCTTGTCTGGACCAGTTGTACTCTCAATAGCTCAGGCACTTGTTCCAGCTGATCAATGGATTATGTATAGGGCAATAAGAACAGCAGATCCAGAGTTCCTAGTTAAATGATTCAATGAAAAAAGTCAGAAACTGAGTAAGAAATATCCAGAAAAGATAGCTTTAGTGCTTACTAAAGATGGATCACATGAATATCATGATACAACTATTAGCATACCTGTGAAATGAGCACTCCATACTTGAGCCACACATCTTAATTGTTCAGCCATAGATTACACTGATCATATGAAGAGATTGAAGTCTATTCCTGACTTCCGTTGCCAACTATGAGAAGATATGAATCCTATCCCCTGAGGAGAATAAAAAATCCCATCATAACACTATGATGGGATTTTTTTTAACTCTCCAAACAGTACTTTATCAGTGCCATCCGTATAGGGACACCGTTGCGAGCCTGCTCGAAGTATCGTGCCTGAGGCAGTGAATCTACACCAAGAGTGATCTCATTCACACGAGGAAGAGGATGCATGAGAATTGCATCTTTTTTCATCTTGTTCACGGTTACCTCATCGAATACGAAGAGATCCTTCACAGCGTCATATGCAGCGAGGTCGCCGAATCGTTCCTTCTGTACGCGAGTCATATAGATGACATCGCTGGATGCGAGAAGTTCGTCTGAGAGTACAGTGTTGAAGGTGTCACTCTCTGATCTGTATTCTTCAGGGAGATTCAGGTGCTCTGGCGCGACGAAGGAGATGCGCACGTTCGGGAAGTTGCGCAGGAGGAGTGAGAGCGAGTGGACGGTGCGACCATAGCGGAGATCCCCGACGAACGTCACCTGGAGTGGTGCATCTGAGAACATCTGTGGGAACTCTTTGCTCACCGTGTAGAGGTCGAGAAGCGCCTGTGTCGGATGCTCTCCTGAGCCATCACCAGCGTTGATCACTGGGACACTCGAGTACTGACTCGCGAGGAGTGCGTCCCCCACGTTCTTGGAGCGGATAGCGATGACGTCTGCATATCCTGAGATGATGCGGATCGTATCTGAGAGGATCTCTCACTTCGACTGACTGGAGAACGTGACATCTGTCTCGGATATCACTCGTCCACCGAGTCTGAGCATCGCCGACTCAAAAGAAAGCCGAGTCCGAGTCGATGGCTCATAAAATAGTGTCGCGAGGATATGTTCGTCGAATACTCGACTCCCTCACTTCGCGAGGATAGCGTCCATCTTCCGAGCTTCTCACATGAGGAACTCGAGGTCTGAGCGGGAGAACTGCTTGGCAGAGAGGACGTGTCGCATAGTAGATAATAGTAAAAATCTAAAAAGTAATAATTATCGAGTCCAGAAACCTAGTACCTTCACCCTCGCATCTCCTGCGAATCTCGCCAGATTCTCGGGGATCGTATCTGTCGTATAGAAGGCGTCGAACGCGGAGAGGAACTCTTCCTTCACTCCGTCGGCGAAGACAGCATGCGGTGCAAAAGCTGATACGGCCCGAGCTCACTTCTCTCTCGCATATCGACATGCCTCCACGAGTGTTCCGCCTGAGCGGATATGATCGTCGATGATGAATACTTCCCTGCCGTCGAGCGCTCCTCACTCGAAGAACATCTCGATCTCTGTCGGACTCTTGCGTACCTTGGCACAGGTGACGACCTCATAATCAGTAAAAAATCGCGAAAATGCCTTCTTCGCTCCTGCATCTGGGAAGAGAATAATGGGCTTACTTGTTTGTAAGATTTCCTTTTTCAGTATATCGGTCGTCGTATGGTGGTGTATCTGAAGTGATGGTGGAAAATAGAAGATTTCCCGCTCATCGTGGATATCATAGAGATGGACGTGCACTCGTCCAGGCTGACGCTCTCCGATGAGGCCGAGTGCACGGGCAAATACGTTGGCTATCGAGAGCTCCCCGCTCGGAGTATCTCGCTCCATCGATGCCGCAGGGAAGAACGGGATATAGATATCGAGGCGCGCTGGACTATATCGCATGAGTCCGTCGAGGAAGGCGATCTGTGAGAAGAAGTCATCTACATAACGGAAGTCTCCGATATAGCTAACATCTCTCTCTTCGATGGATTGTTTTTCCTCCAAGAAAATCCGAGGCCAACCATCAGAGAATTTCTCAAAACGTACGATTTTTGAGTCAGTTATTGTCTTACTGATATGGGAGAAGTTGGGGTGGAGGAAGTGCATAATAGAGAAGAGAATATGATACTAAGCAACGAGGAGGAAGTATATACCAAGCAAGAACAACCATGTCATGAGTATCTTCTTGAGCCAGGTATTCCCGAGCTTGATCCCACTATGGGCTCACACATATCAGCCGATATATCATCCGATAGTGAACATGATGATGTGGATCACGTTATAGTATCCTGACTGGATCACTGGAACTATGAATCCCAGAACAAAAGGAATCGTCAGGATGCATCACATGAGTCGCGACTCGAGATTCGTCACTCGGAAGAAAAAAGTATGCAGGAACTGATACAGGACTCCGGCTCCCATAGGGAAGACCGAGAAAAATATATTCAATATGAAATATGCACTAAATCATACATATTTTCTCCTCTTGGATATCTCAGCTGATATAACTCCGAGAGACTTGGAGAAGCTATTCACCAGAAGAAGTCCTATCATGAAGGCTCATGTCAACTTCAGGAGAAGGAATGTTGGTATACTGATAAGTATATATCATCATACTATCCCTGATAAGAGGCTTATAAAAAACAATGGGATTATAAGTTTCTTTTGGAGTTTCTGCGTTCTCAATAATGGCATCAGTGCCCCGAGATTGGTCCCGAGATTCCCTACTTGATAGGTAGTCTTGGCGAGTTGTACAGGGATACCAAGGAGAATCATCGAACTCACTGAAAGTGCTGATGCGAGTCCAGGTATCAGCATTCCCATGAATGATGCGATGAGTGCGATGAAGAATATCTGGAGGTCGAGCATAGGGAATATAAAAAGTATTGTTATCTCATGCTCAGTACGAGCTCATTCCATTCATTTTTTGGTTTTTCTATTTTCTTTCCATCTGCTGGTACTGATTCTGTAGATCATCGATTTTCGATAGGTGTACTATCATCATGCCACATGCCAAATACAGGAGGTGTATAACAAGTGTAGAGGGGAATTCCCTTGTAGTTATCCTTCCCAGATCTATTGACGACACACGTAACAGCAACAACAGTGCCGCCACTATTTCCCACGATCTCTATCATCTTCTCGAGGGTAGAGCCCTTAGTGATCACATCTTCTGAGAGTATTACTTTTTTCCCTTGGAGTGCTCATTCGCCGAGATCGTGTCGAGCGAGCTTCATGCTCTCTCAGTCCTTCTCTGTATAGATACTCTGAGATATAGATAGAGATCGTGCGAGAGTCTCAGAGAGCCTCACAGATCACATCTGGGCACCCATAACAATATCTCCTTTTATCCCTGCTTTTTGTATCTGACCCCTGAGTTCATCAGATGCCCTATCCAGTACACGGTAGTCACGTTCCGTTGCGCCGACATTCACGTAGCTATCTGAGAGGAGCTTGCTTGCAAGTCGTACATATGCACCACCAGGAGGACGACGATAGATAGCACCGATATATTTGAGGAGTGATTCCCAGTCTCCAGTATGTAGTATTTTCTCGAAAGCAAAATTCCCATTTTCGAAGTTATCTGGAGTCGCTACAGACATCATAGCGAGCATCTCTGTAATAACTTCTCCAGGATTTTCTGCTGTGAGGATAGGGCGCCCAACTACGATATCAGAAGATCCATTCTCTATCGCACCTCGTGGAGTATTGGTGAGAGCCTTATTCTGATCATCATTTCTCTCGACTCATTCTCTGGCTATATTTGGTGTTACTAGGAGGAAGTTGTCACCGAATACTTGTCTGAGCATCGGAGCATCTGCAGGTGAGCAGACGAGGCCATCTGCTCATGCTCCAAGTGCTGATTTTGCAAGACGGAGGATCGAGTCGGCACGATTTGCATCATATATATCGAGTACTTCGCCATCTTTCATGGAAGTAAGGATAGTGATTGCTAGGAGTTTTTTATCAGGTGCAGCTGTCTTTGTTGATCGTATCATCTCAGGTCCGCCACTCGCATGGACTGTATAGTATGCGACATTGAGTCCATCCAGCCTTTTTGCATAGTTGGCAACAGTATTCGGTATATCGAACCATTTTCCATCGATCATCCAGGTGACATCTACTCCTGTTTCGGATTGGATCTTTTTTGCTAGATTTTTTATTCACTCTATGCCAATCTCAGCGATCATATCATTGAGTTTTATATGGAGATCTTTTGAAGTAAAAATTTCTCTATTTTCTGAAATAAAATGTATGAGTTCTTGTGACGATTTTCCATCGAAAGCTATATTGAGTTTAGGCATGATTATATAAAGTTTATTTTAGAGTACCTCGAGCTTCCCTTGTGCGTCTTCGATACTTGCCCATCCTTGGGATTTTGCATAGTCGTTGGCTTCTGTTTTTATCCTGCCGAATACGGCGTTCCCCTCGCGGTCATACTCCGTCCCGATCTGGACTGCTGATGCTCCACAGAGTGAGTACTCGTACGCATCGATGCCCGTGACGATGCCGCCACATCCCACTATCTGTATCTGATCTCCGATGAGTTCGTAGAACTTGCGAGCATTCGCGAGAGCGATCGGCTTGATCATCGCTCCACCGAGTCCGCCGAATCCTCCCTTAGGCTTGATCATCGGGCGGTGAGTGACTGGATCGAGGACGAGAGCGTTCCCTACTGAGTTCACACACGTGATGAAGTCGATCGGGAAGTCACGGAGTACGGCCGCCATCGCCTCGTAGTGTGCGAAGTCAAAATATGGAGGCAACTTGATACCGAATGCACAATTCTTCTTGTACTTGTACACCTCTTCGAGGATCGCACGAGAGTCTGCGAAGTCGTATCCGATCTGCGCCTTGCCTACGACGTTGGGACAGGAGAGATTGATCTCCAGGGCTGCACAGGCTCCACGTTCTTCGAACGCTTTCACAATAGTAGGGAAATCCTCTGGCTTCATACCGACGATACTCGCGATGACTGGTTTTCCATACTTCTCCTTCAGTATGTGTGAGAACTCTATATATGTCTCGTATCCGAGATTCGGTAGTCCCATAGAGTTGATAGATCCTCCTTCGAACGCCTGATATCGTGGCGATGGATTGCCTTCCCGTGGTTCGAGTGTACATGACTTCATGACGATATAGTCAGCATCAGACTCTGCGATGCGTTCGAGCTCTTCGAGAGTTGTACAATTTGGTCCAGAAGCATTGAACACTGCAAATTCTTTAAAAAAAGCCATAGGAGAATAATTAAAAATTATAAATGATGAATTGTAAATTGGATACAACAGAAACAGACGGAGATATCAAGAATCGAGGAAAAGAAAAGAACCAAAAATATAAAAAAATGGCAAAAGAGCGAGTCTTTTGCCAGAAGCATATATTATGTCGTGAGTCAGATCTTCATGAGTATGGATTATAGGAGAAAATATGATTATCGCAAACTTTTGTTTTGATTTTATTGAGAAAGAGTCTATATTGGAGAGAGTATATTTTAATCCAAGTAAGTATGAATACGCTAACTCAATCACCTAATCCTAGCTATATAGATAGTGCTGTTACTCTTCTTAATGAAAGAGTAGTGTTTCCTGGAGATATGACTAAGGATCAAATCGAACTACGCATGGGTGATCTCGCGACAGATATTGAGAATCTGAATCTTACTTTTGATCCAATTATAGTACAAGGAGCACTTCCTCTGCAACAAGAAATAGATGCCTGGAAAGCTGTACTATCTCTTCCTCCAGAGAAGATGCAGACAATTCTTGATTCTAATAAATTCTCTACCACTATTCACTAAAAAATATTTCCTCACCTTTTCTCCCTATGCTCATCACTCTCCAGTCCCCTTCTGACTTCCACACACACCTGCGTGGCTACAACTGAGATCCGACCGATGCTGCCGCGGCGCGTCCGAACGCGATCCTCGAAGCGGTCTGTGCTCTGCAGTATCCTTTCTCTCAGGTGCTCGCTATGCCCAACCTGATCCCTCGACATATCGAGACAGCAGAGGAGGTCGATGCATATCGCTCTAGACTCGATGCACTCCTCCCTACTGGGACGACACCGATCATGACCATCTCACTGAAGCCGACTACGACTCCAGAGATTATCCGGACATGTCGTGGCAAGATCGGAGCCGTGAAGTACTACCCTGGAGGTGTGACGACGAACTCTGGAGGTTCGACGGGTGATATCGATCCTGATGATGAGAATACTGGTCGCGTATTCGATGCGATGATCGAGTGTGGCATCGTCCTCTCACTGCACCCTGAGACGACCGTAACCAAGGATGCGTTCGGACAGATCACCAAGGGATTCGTCCACCGAGCGGAGCGTGAGTTCCGTACTCTGGCTGAGCGGATCGCGATACGGTTCCCGGATCTGCAGATAGTGATCGAGCATATCTCGACTCGTGAGATGGCAGAACTTGTCGCCTGAGGGAAGTATCCCAATCTCTATGGTACCATCACACCTCAGCATCTCCTGTGTACTGCACATGATAAGGAGGGTGGACATGCCTTCGAGACGCATCTACACTGTAAGCCTACACTCAAGGATCCTGAGGATCTCACCGCGATCCAGAAGCTCGTCTTCTCAGGATGTTCTCGAGTATTTTTTGGCTCTGACTCAGCTCCGCACCCACAGAGTGCCAAGGAGTGTGCTCATTGCGCGAGTGGTGTATTCTCATCTCCTGTCGCACTCGAGATCGTCACCGACTGGTGGATGTCGAGTACAACTGATGCCTGGTGGCAGAACCAATCTGGAGAATCCCTCACAGATGATGAGAAAATCGAACGCCTCCAGAGATTTTTTTCTGAGAATGGCGAAGTCCTCTACCCGAGGGTCGGCGAGAGGACGATCACTCTGGAGAGCATCCCCTCTACAATCCCTCTCTCCTATCCAACTGCTCTCGCTGATCTCGCTCTCATCCCGATGTGGGCTGGCAAGGAGATCGAATGGAGAGTACAACAATAACCATCAAAACTCCAAACCATGTCAGAACTCGATCCATATAAGACTATTATAAAAGCAAAACACAAAGAAAAGTCATTTTCTGATTTTATCCATGAGATATGTAGTTGGTATCCGCTCGCGATGTACCGCACCGATGGGCAGATCAGTATCTATCCTGGGAACGATCGTCATGCACGTGTCGTGAGTACCCGAGAGTTCGAGGAGCACCGAGATACACTCATGGGTACGGAGCATCTTCCAGGCGGAGATGTTTTCTCTGAGTTTGGTTCGCTCCTTCGATCAGTGTCTCTGCCGGGTTTTCACCACTACTATGGCGTGGAGAATAGCGACTACTCGAACCATATATCGAGCACAGCGAACGCATATGGGAGCTATCATGTGACGGGTGACTGTGAGAATGTGCTCTACAGTCTCTCGACCAAGATCCACTCGACCAATATCTACAACTCAACTATGTCATGGATATACAGTGAGAACGTCTATCAGTCGCTCGGAGTCATACAGTCGACCAATATCTACTACTCTCGATATATCCAGAACTCTCGTGATGTCTACTTCTCGACTGATCTCGTCGGGTGTAGTGAGTGTATCGGGTGCAGTGATATAGAGAATACTTCATACGCTATCGAGAACGTCGTCTATCCCAAGGATATATATCTCGAGAAGAAGGCAGAGATACTCCGAGATAAGAGTACGTATCAGACGAGATATCGATCTCTCAGAGGCAAGTGAAACAATCGTGGATCCAAGAATACAACCGGGAAGTACTGCAGTGATAGTGAGGATGTCGAGAACGGATACTATTCTCACTTCGTAAAAACAGGTAAGAATCTCCTCTTCACCTGACATCCTGATGGACTCTCGGATGCATATAACTCACTATTCGTCTCGGCTGGATCTGGATACTATGGCGCATGTGGAGTCGGTGGTGACTCAGCCGAGATATATAACTGCGTCTCGATCATGCGATCTCACGAGTGCTACTACTCATACTTTCTAGAGCGGTGCTCGTTCTGCTTCGGTTGCATCGGGCTCAAGAACCGTGAATACTACATCTATAACAAACCATATACTCAGGCAGACTGGTATCAGAAAGTAGCCGAGATATGTAGAGATATGCAAGCGGTTGGAACTCTAGGAGAATTCTTCCCTGCTCGACTCTGTCCGTTCTCCTATGAGGACTCGCTCGCTGCTGTGATGATGCCAGGAACAACTGATGATGAGATCCGAGAGCTCGGATATCTCTCACGTGCAGATGCTATTGCTCCTGTGATCGTGCGCGATGATGCGATCGATGCGATGACCCTGGATGCCTATGAGTGATATCGTGACGGTATATGGGATATATCTGTCGATATCTGTACTCATACCATCCGAGATATGACTGGCAAGTACTATGCGATACAACCTATGGAGCGAGACTTCCTCATCCGTCACTGACTCCCCCTTCCACGAGCCTATCCGCTCGCTCGTATCATTGATAATCTGCGATAACTTTTCTTTTTCTCACTATGCACCTCTCTCTCGGTTCTGATCATGCAGGATACACCCATAAAGAAGATATAAAAACCCACCTCGAATCACTCGGGCATACTGTCATGGATCATGGCGCTCACTCGACTGACTCGATGGACTATGCGGACTCGGCGCATCCAGTCTGTCAAGATGTGATCTGAGGGAAGTCGACATATGGCGTCCTCCTCTGTGGTACGGCGAACGGTATGGCGATGACCGCGAACAAGTATGCAACTATCCGAGCGGGACTCGCCTGGACTCCAGAGATCGCACGACTCACGAGAGAGCATAACGATGCCAATATCATCTGTATCCCTGCGCGATATACGACCATAGATGAAGCGATCGAGATCGTTCGGATTTTTCTCATGACGACGTTCGAGTGAGGACGACATCATGAGAGGATCGAGAAGATGGGGTGTCGATAGTTTTCTAGATTACTTCTCGTATCGGATTTTCTTCACCCTGTATTGCTCCGCCCATGTGATGATCTGTTCTTTGCGTTCTACATTGCGTCGCCACTTCCCTACCAGTCCGACCGTGATGATGATACATTTGTCCTCGAGGTAGTCTATATCCATCTTGTATTTGTACCCGATGTAGGTCTGGAAATTTCCACAGTTTTTCTTGGTCATGGTCGAACATATCGTATCGAGCTCTCCTCGTAGTCCAGTCATGAACTCGGTGAATGAGAGTGAATATGTCTCGTGATCGTATGGGATACGCACGAGCTCCTTGCGGATGCTCTCGACCTGGAGCTCCTCTCGACGGATCGTCTCTGTGAGGAATCTATGACTCGGTATCGTGAAGTATCTCCCCGTATTGTCTCCATCATTGTCCTTGCCGAGCATCCCGATGGTGAACATACGGATCGAGATGATCTGTCACTGTGTATCACCGATCCCGATCGTCTCACCGATCTTGTACCGACGCAATATGATAAAAAAGGCAACAATAGACAAGATAAAATCCCGAAAAGTAATGATAATCGCACCAGCTGCCACGATGAAAAAATTGGCTCCGATAGTAGTACGAGTCGCGAGGAGTACGCCAAGAGCGACGATGAGTGTAGCAACACGGAAAATATCGACCAGCTGCCCCTTGCGATAGTACTCGAGATAGTACTCTGGATTCTCTATATCGAGCGGTACATCTTTGCGGATTGCCCAGATCCGCTGCTTCATCGACCGTTTTACGAATATAGCGATGATCTCGACGAGGATCACAGTGAGGATGATGGATATGATCATAGCATCTCTACTCCAGAGATCTATGATGGTATTGATGAGGGTATTCATATCTGTACTCTATTCGGATTCATATATTTTGCAAAAGGAAGTGGAGATATATTGTACGAGAAAAAGTGAAAATGTGGTTGACAAGAGATGATAAATATATATAGTCGATATATGAATAAAACATGATTGACTCAATTACATTTTCTCACTCAAGTCGGAGATGAAGTGCCAACGATATTTTCTCATGCGGTAATAGATCAAACGAGGCGGATCATAACAAATGGAATCAATGATACGGCACAATCGAGAAAAGAAGTAGAGTGAGTAACTATAGATGGGATTGGATCCAAAGACCTCGATGATGCTATATGGGCGGAGAGAATATCCAAGTGATATAGGGCATATATCCACATATCAGATGTCGCAGAAGCTATACCGATATACTCCCCTATCGATCTTGAAGCACTCCGTAGAACTACGAGTATATATAGGAGAGATAATGTCATACCGATGATACCTGAGTGACTCTCCAACGATCTCTTGTCTCTCGATGGGAAAAGAAAAAACAACACTATTACTCTGCAAATAGATCTTGACTCAGAATGAGTTCCTTTTGATTCAGATATCTATGAGTCTAGATTCACGAGCCATAAGAGATATGATTATGATTCTTTCCACAGTGATGCATCAGATCCAGATAGTACATATTATGGGACTCTAACTCTATTATCCGAGATAACTCAAAAACTTCATAAAAATAGAGCAATGCAAGGGTGATCTTTATACCCATCCATAGAAGATCAACCTGATATAACCTCGCATGAATCATCTCATACTCAAAAAATAAAAACTCATAAAAATGCCCATAAAATTGTTGAAGCATGTATGGTTCTCGCAAACCATACGCTGTGAACATATATGGCTACTAATGAGCTATTGTGAATATTTCGGCAACATAGTGCACTTGATGAAGGTGCCTTCTATACACCAAAGAGTGGGCCACATAGATGACTCGCCATCAATACTGGATATACGCATGGTACTTCCCCTATTAGACGTGTAGCCGACTTGGTAAATCATCGTATTCTCAAGGCACACAAACGATGAGATAAGCCACCATATGAACAAAAAACAGTGAAGACAATAGTAACGCATACAAATAAAACCTTATTAAGAATAGCTACCCTCTGACAAGAGATGGATATTGGAAAAAAGACTATTGACCGATATACGAACCGACTTTGAGATAGGCTCGGAGCCAATGACCTGTGACACTTTATCCGTAGGGCTAGTCAAGATAAAGGATATAGGATACCTACTCTAATACGAGATACTATATTGGAAGATATCAATGATCATAACTCAGCCACATGGCATTGGGCAGTATGAATTATCTTATTATGAGATGATATAACCTTAAAAAAGGCACTTTATCATGCAGTTATTGTACAAAAGAGAATCTCAGCATTAAGTTTCCTCAATATTCTTGTCCACACGAGACTCATACGATGAACGCCAACTATTTTTAGCTTGCATGAAGCCTCTGATGCTGACAAGTTCGAAACCCAGATGCATCTGCCACAGAGCAAAGTGATCTCTTATACTGTTGGTTTAGGGAAGGTATCGAGCATGGAAGAAGTCAGATGAAGGGCACGAGGCCAACTTGTGCAGAGAATATTTAAACACTATATGTGAAAGCAAAAATCCGCATAATGCGGATTTTTCTTTTACTTCTTCAATATATTCACGAATGTCTCACTCGGGATAGATACTCGTCCGAATTGTTTCATCTTTTTCTTTCCTTCTTTTTGTTTATCGAGGAGTTTTCTTTTGCGGGTAATATCACCTCCATAGAGCTTCGCAGTTACATCCTTGCGCAGAGCAGATAGGTCTTCACGAGCGACGACATCCACACCCACGACCGCCTGGATCGCGATCGCGAATTGGGCCTTTGGGATATTTTCCTTGAGCTTCGCACAGATGCGACCACCGAGATAGCGAGTCCGACTGCGGTGTGCCATCATAGAGAACGCCTCGACGATATCACCTGCGACACGGATATCCATCTTCACGATGTCATCCATTTTGAACCGGATCGGCTCGTAGTGCAGACTCGCATATCCTGACGAGAGTGACTTCAGATCGTCATAATAGTCTCCGACCAGCTCACTCATCGGGATCTCGTAGTGGAGGATCACACGGTTGGCATCGAGATTGGTCTGGTTTTTGAACACTCATCGGCGCTCCTGTGCGAGTCCCATCAGGTTGCCGATATACTCGTTCGGTGTGATCATCTCGACCTTGGCGATGGGTTCCTCGATATGGATATAGGTTCCAGGCTTCGGGACGTCTTCAGGATTGGATATATAGAGATAGGTACACTCGCGACCACCGAACTCGACGAGTTCACCGCGGGCGCGTGGATAGAGTGCCACCTTGTCTCCTCAGATTAGGAGCTTGTAGGTAACCTGTGGACTCGTGATGATGACGTCCATATCGTACTCTCTCCAGAGACGTTCCTTCACGATATCGAGATGCAGGAGCCCGAGGAATCAGCAACGATACCCGTATCCGAGTGCAGGCGATGCCTCGTGTTCTGCGATGAGAGAGGAGTCATTGAGCATGAGCTTGTCCATGGCGTCCTTCATTTTTGGATACTCGTCAGTCTCGACTGGGAATATACCCGCGTAGATATATGGAGTGATCTTCTTGAATCCCTTGATCGGATTCTTGTACTCGCTCTCTCCAGCGAACACTGTATCACCAACACGAGCCTCGGCGATAGACTTCAGCCCCGTTACTACATATCCGATCTCACCCTCATAGAGCACTTCTGTGGGAGAATATTTCGGCCTGAAACACCCGACTTCGAGTACTTCGATCTTGGCACCAGTATTGATGAATTCGAGCTTGTCTCATTTTTTGATATTGCCTGAGAAGAGCTTCAGATAGACTACAACTCCCTTGTATGGGTCATATTGTGAGTCGAAGATGAGAGCCTTGGTGACTCCAGTTTTTGGATCTGCATCACCATAGTCTATGACCAGATTGGAGTCTCGATCGAGTTTCTTCGGTTCTGGTATGAGACGGATCACCTCATCGAGGATAGTTTCGACGTTTTCCCCTGTCTTCGCTGATACCGGGATGATATCTTCTCTCTTACATCCAAGGAGATTCATCACCTCTTCACTCACGCGTTCGACATCAGATGATGGGAGGTCGATCTTGTTCAGCACTGGGATGATCGTGAGGTCGTTCTCCATAGCGAGATACACGTTCGACAGAGTCTGTGCCTCGATCCCCTGTGTCGCATCTACGACGAGGATCGCTCACTCCACACTTGCCAGACTCCGACTCACTTCGTATTGGAAGTCGACATGCCCAGGAGTATCGATGAGATTGAGTTCGACTCACTTCCACTCCATGCGCACTGGAGTCAGCTTGATCGTGATGCCTCGCTCACGCTCGAGATCCATCTGATCGAGTGTCTGCGACTGCATCTCACGCTTCTGGAGTGTTCCTGTGATCTCCATGAGGCGATCAGCGAGAGTCGACTTGCCATGATCGATATGGGCGATGATACAGAAGTTGCGGATGGAAGAGGGTTTGGACATAGTATATATGGGTGATCTTGGAGCATAAGATACACAAAAAGTGATAAAATGCAAAAATACTGCGCTCAAAATTTGCAAAATATAAAAATATGCGCTAATATGGAAAAGTCTTATACCAATAACCAATACACATATGCTCAAACATATCAAGACAGACCTCAAGTCTAACCGTGAATTCATCGCAACTCGCGGACATATGCTCTCATTCCTTCTTGGTGCATTCGCTGCTGCCCTCTGGATCCATGTATTCCAGGAGCCGATCAACGAGAACATCATGGCGTACATCGCTACTCTCGGATAGTTCCCTATTTGATAAGAAAATCCCTCCCGATTACTCGGGAGGGATTTTCTTATGCTCAGAGAGCCAATATGATCTTCCGATAGAGATTCTTCACATATTCTCTCTGTTGAACTCCAGAACAGAGATAGTTATCGAGTCATGGCGCACCATTGATCTCCAATATGATATATTCACCCTCATTCTCAGCGAGAGATCGAGAGATATCTCATACGATGATATCTACACCACAGAGACGGAGTCACATGTCTCGCGTTGCACCTATAGCTATCTCTATGAAGTCTGGGTGTATCATATTTGTCTTATCGATGCTCTCCCCTCCAGTGGAGAGATTAGCATTATCGAGGAGTTGTATATGAGTTCATTCTGGTATTATAGAATCGAGTGTATATCAGAGAATTGATAGATTCTTGATAATACGAGGATCATGTATATTGATTATAGTGTCTCTACCATTCTCTACAAAGATCTGTTGCTTTTTCGTTATGAGTTCTTGGATTGTATGTATTCAATCTCAGTCTATCGAGAGAGGGATCCGTTGGTATACAGAGATAATCTCATCATCGAATACGACTACCCTATAGTCAGATCAGGAATAGAACTTCTCTATACGAAATGTTTGAGTTTTCTGTATAATATCAGTAACAGCATCGTCATAGTCACTCTCATCTATAAGTTTCCTTACTCAGACTCATTGTGAGAGGTTATTTGGCTTGATGATGAGTGGATATCCAAGAGACCGAGCATAGATTCTTCCGTCTTCTATTGTTTTCTTTTTTGCAATCCGTTGGTTTAATCCATCTGTCTAAATCCACCCCCTCTGGGGGTGGACCCACATAGGCTCTGCCACTGTAACCGTTGACTCGAAAAAAGGTTATGAT
>JANOIH010000013.1:0-10289 GCA_031407385.1 Candidatus Altimarinota bacterium
CTCGGAGAGAAAGAACTCGAGCTCATCTCGTTCTGAGATGGAGAGTTGAGAGTATTTGTGTCACATGGACTTATGGGGGATAAAAGAATAGAAGCTATTCTACTATACCATAAGTGTTGCAGTTAATTTGGGAGGATTTCGTGCTGCATTCTCTAGAGAATCTCCTACTTTTATTTGATTTCATGAAATATCAGAGCCTGGAACAAACTTACATCTTCATAGTTTCATGGTAAGTAAAGCTTAATTGATAAAGTAATTTTATACAAAATACTCACATTATTATTTTTGTCAATTTTCACTTGCGTATTCAGTGCAATATGGCTTTACTTTTCTGTATTTTTTCATAGTATAGCTCGCGAAATAATCCCACCAATACTATGTCAGCTACTTCCTACGATAGTTCCCATATCCAAGTCCTCGAAGGTCTCGAGCCAGTCCGCAAGCGTCCTGGTATGTACATCGGTTCGACTGATGAGCGCGGTCTGCATCACCTCGTGTGGGAGATCGTGGATAACTCGATCGATGAGGCGATGGCGGGTCATGCGAAGCATATCACGGTCACGATGCACTCTGATGGATCTATGTCTGTAGAGGATGACGGACGCGGTATCCCTGTCGATGTCCACACCAAGACTGGTAAGTCAGCACTGGAGACGGTGATGACGGTACTGCATGCAGGAGGAAAATTCGGAGGCGAGGAGTCAGGATACAAGGTCTCTGGAGGTCTCCATGGTGTGGGTGCATCAGTCGTGAACGCCCTCTCGACTCGTATGCAAGTGTGGGTACACAAGGATGGACAGGTCTACACACAGTCATACCAGATCGGCGTGCCTGATGGTCAAGTTACGCCTACTGGTGAGAAGACCAAGAAGCACGGTACGATCGTCAGATTCTGGCCGGATGCGTCGATGTTCACCACGACAACCTTCGACTACGATACGATCAAGATCCGTCTCCGTCAGCAGGCATACCTTACCAAGGGTATCACGATCACTTTTGTAAGTGAGTTCGAGGATACGAAGTATCGGTTTTTCTTCGAAGGAGGTATCGAGTCCTACGTCCAATATCTCAACCGCACCACTGATCCTGTGACGGATGAGGTGTTCTACACAGACAAGCAGGTCGATCAGGTACAGGTCGAGATCGCACTCCAATATAAAAAAGACGACTACAACGAGAAACTCATATCCTTCGTCAACAACGTCATCACTCCAGAGGGTGGTACGCACGTCGTCGGGTTCAAGATGGCGCTCACTCGCACGATCAACAAGTACGCCCGTGAACAAGAGATCCTGAAGGAAAAGGATATCAATCTCACCAATGAAGATGTCGTCGAAGGTATCACTGTCATCATCTCAGTAAAAGTCCCAGAGCCACAGTTCGAAGGACAGACCAAGGGAAAACTCGGAAACGCCGAGGTCAAGGGTATCGCTGATCGCGCTATGGGCGAAGCGTTCTACGACTTCCTCGCTGAGAATCCAAAGGCGGCCAAGCAGATCATAGAGAAGTGTCTCCTCGCCGCTCGTGCTCGTGCCGCCGCTCGCAATGCTCGTGATACCATCATCCGCAAGGGCGCACTCGAGGGTTCTGGGCTCCCAGGGAAACTCGCAGACTGTTCATCAAAAGACGCAACCAAGTGTGAGCTCTACATCGTCGAGGGTGACTCGGCGGGTGGATCGGCCAAGCAAGGCCGCAACCGTGAGTTCCAGGCGATCCTCCCACTGCGTGGAAAGATCCTCAACACTGAACAGGCTCGCCTCGACAAGGTATTCTCGAACGCAGAGATCAAGAACGTGATCATCGGACTCGGGACCTCTATCGGAGAGTCGTTCGACTATAGTCGTCTGCGTTATCATCGTATCGTCATCATGACCGATGCGGACGTGGATGGAGCCCATATCCGTACACTACTGCTCACCTTCTTCTTCCGCTACTTCCGCACGCTCGTAGAGAACGGACACATATTCATCGCCAATCCTCCTCTCTATAAGTTATCTAAGGGGAAGAACACATGGTACGTCTATAGCGACAGTCAGAAGGAAGATATCATGGCACAGGAAGGCGTGACAACAGAAGGTATCCAGCGGTACAAGGGTCTCGGAGAGATGAATCCAGAACAACTCTGGGAGACGACGATGGATCCAGCACAGCGCAAGATGTTCCGTGTCTCAGTCGATGACGCAGAGAAGGCAGATGCCGTATTTCGCATGTTGATGGGCGAAGAAGTCCCACCTCGCAAGCACTTTATCCAGTCTCGCGCGAAGCAGGTTACCAATCTCGATGTATAACAAAAAACTCCCGAATTCGGGAGTTTTTTTATTCTGTGATATAGTGTACAGTGAGATAATATCTGCGCTCGCTCGGAACCACGATGACATCGAGACCGATGCGAGAGAAGTTTGGTTGTACGATACTGCGATAGTGAGCATCGTAGGCTTTTCATTTTTCACTCATGAAGAAGTCATACGTCGAGCGGATAGAGATGATCAGTGCATCGGTACAGTCCGACTGGGAGCATGAGTAGTATCCATATCCGACGTTCTCGGTGTGCTTGGCTCTGCTGATGATCTTCGGATTGACTCCGCGAGCGATGAACCAGTTATCGATGACAGCGAAGTCATAGTAGTTATCTGTCGCATGGCGCCTATGGTGGTTGAGTCCCTTACCTTCTGCGAAGGTGATGTTCCAGTCGTGAGCCGTACTATCCAGTCGTGCATCATAGCTATATGGAGCGAGTCCGAGTCCTGTACGAGTTCCGTTGTACCAACCGAGCCATGTCGAGCGCACACGAGCCATATCGACTCCAGTGATAGGCATACTAGTCGAGCTCGCTACACGAGGAGTGGTGACTGTCGGTGGAGTCGTACGAATCGGCTGAGAGACGATCGTTGGTACACTACTTGCAATAAGAATTGTTGTCTTTACTTGATTGCGCTGAGACTTTAGATATGCGATTCTCTGCGCTATTGCGATCTTTCGTGATTGGACTGACTGACGCCTCTCGCTGATGGCATTGCGCTTGTTCACTGCCTCTTGTCTCGCTATCTGAGCAGTGAGGCTCGGTGCGAGTGTCGCTGCCTCTGCCGAGAGAGTCAGAGAACAGAGCAAGATGAGTGAGATAATTACTTTCATAGGATGATTTTATCACAATATTTGATTATTGCAAAAAATAGTGAGAAAATAGTTGACAAATACTATATGTAATATAAAATACCTCACATGAAAGATTTTTCCTTTACACTCTCATCAGATCCTAAGGATACATCACCAACCCTGCTGAAAAAACGAATCGAGATATCAAATGAGCTCTGTTGATTGAATCCTGGAAAAGTAATTCCTGATTCTCAAAACAAAATAAATGCCATTCTGAGTCTTCCTGATTGTAATATAGTGTATGTATGATCAGGAAGACAATCGAAAGTTTTTAAAGTCCTATTGGGGGATCTCCACTATACCGTAAAAATACATCAACATAGCGATATTGCACTAAGTTGAGAATTTGAGTATAGAGATTCTTACGTTAGAGAATTTGAGATGATGACAGCATTATCATCTGCTATATCCACTCAACTAAAAGAGAAATTTGATCTTAGGATATCTGATGTCTACTTTGCAAGTCCATATTGTCTCATGCAGGAATTCGTAGAATGAGTTGAGCTAGATATGACTAGTTGGAAATTGATTAAAACGGATAGTTCGAATTTTATTAACTCAGCGATAGTTAATCTATATCAAACAAATCCAGTATTGTGGAAAAATATAGGATTTGATGGATATCCTCGCAATATAATAAAAGCTAGTATACCAAATACTCCACATGTTATAATTGACCCTTTTTTTAAATCTAGAGATTAGGAGAGTTTTTTACCCAGGATTTCTGTAAATATTTTTGGATTTCCCTGCCCTGCTGACTTCTTCATACACTGTCCCACGAAGAATCCGAAGAGTGCTTCTTTGCCTGCCTTGTAGTCTGCTACTTGACTCACGCTCTCTGCGATGACAGCATCAGCGATCGCCTCGAGGACTCCTGTATCGTTGCTTTGCTTGAGGCCGAGTGTGTCGACCCATGTGCGAGCAACTCCTCACTCGAATACGAGCTTCTCGATGACGATCTTGGAATTGGTCGATGAGAGCTCATCGGCGTTCACCATCTTGATGACTTCGGCGATCTCGCTCGTCTCTGCTTTTATATCCTCTAGTCCCATCTGTGCATGGTGTCCCTCGAAGAGTGCGAAGAGAACCGTCGTGATATAGGAACATGACTTCTTGGTGTCGCCTGTGAGTGTGACGAGTTCTTCGTAGAAGTCGCTCGTAAGGCGATCGTTCGAGAGGATACGTGCATCGTCCTCGATGAGGTGGTACTCGTTCAGATACTTCATACGGCGATCCATCGGGAGCTCTCCGATCTCACGCTCCGCAATATACTCAGGAGTGAGAGTGAGTGGTGGGAGATCAGGATCAGGAAAATATCGATAGTCCATGGCATCCTCTTTGCTTCGCAGTGACGTCGAGACTCATCTCTCATCGCTCCAGCCACGAGTCTCTTGGTCGATCTGTCATCCTGCCTCATATATCTCACACTGACGGGCGAACTCGACATCGATCGCACGACCGATAGAGGCGAATCCGTTCACATTCTTCAGCTCGACGCGGTTACGAAGTGTCGTCTCTCCATGCAGTCTGACGGATATGTTCACATCACAGCGCAGTTGTCCCTTCTCCATATCAGCATCCGACGCACCACACCAGCGCATCAGCTTCTGCAGCTCCTCGAGGTAGGCGAGGACGTCAGCCTTGGAGCGGAAGTCTGGCTCAGTCACGATCTCCATCAGTGGCGAACCTGCACGGTTGTAGTCACAGAGAGTTTTTCACCCTGCATGGACGAGTTTGCCCGCGTCGTTCTCGATATGCATATGGTGTATGCGGAACGTCCTGAGTTCACCATCGACCATCGCACGTACCTCTCATCCGTCTGCGATCGGGTGATAGAGTTGCGTGATCTGATATCCCATCGGGAGATCCGGATAGAAGTAGCTCTTGCGGTCGAACACACTCACCTGTTGTACCTCGCTACGGAGTGCATGACTCGCACGCACCGCGAGATCGATGACACCCGCAGATACCGTTGGTAACATCCCAGGAAAACCCATACACACTCCACATACGTTCGTATTCGGCTCTCAGGCGAGCTCGATCGCGTTCTGACAACTACAGAACATCTTGGTGTGTGACTTGACTCGGACGTGGGTTTCGAGTCCCATGACGATCTCGTATTTGGCGCTTGCGATAGACATAATTGTATTTTAGTTGTGGCTTACTATATCCAAAAGTCCTGAAAACGATAATGGAAGTGAGAAAATAAATTTGACAAGTAAGTATATATGGTTAAAGTGGTTCTAATTTAGATGTTAAAATTCAAAAATATGTCCAACTATGATGTAAGTGAAACTAGTGCATTAAATAGAATTCTAGAAGACTCATTATTTATATCTGAATGAGGAGATAAGCTTAATCAACTAAAAAAGAGTGCTCCCAAATTAGTCGCTAGTTTGATAGCTATTAGAGAAATGGTAGGCACATATCCTATAGCAGATATAATGAACTTTAACATACTAGAACTACTAAAAGAGTTAAATGAGACGACTCTGGAAATGGAGATAAAATATACTGATCCAATACATGAAGATGGAGATAAGAGTCTCTGAATAATGAATATAGGCATTCCAGCATGAAAATGAGAGCTAAGAACGATAAATAATGGTATTGAAACGGCTATCAAAAATCTGCCAGCTGAGGTACAAGGCGCCATTAAGGATCATCCTCATATATTGCAACGAGTTCTCGCTGGAGGTGTTGTTACACAATCAAACTCTATGTGATGAAACGATGTTACATTAGAAATCACTAGAACATGAGTTAAAATATTAAAAAACACCCAGGATAGTTAGTCTGTCTATTGATTGATATTTTCCCTTGCTTTTTCCTGTATTTCCCTATAATACGCCCGACTCCTTCTCGGAACAATGAGAATGTGAGTTGGGATTTTTGATTTTACAAGGATACTTCCTCTTTTTGTATACTGGATTGCTTCGTTCCTCACAATGATGGAACTATAGCATGACAGAGCAAAAAGCTCCGTATCTGACAAACATCTCGGTAAGGATTATTTTTTTATTTTTTCTATTATGGCAATCGCTACACTCGTCAAGGGTATGCTCGAGAACGCAGTCCACATCGGACACAAGCGTGAATACTGGTCTCCGAAGATGCGCGACTATATCTATGGTGTACAGAATGGTGTACACGTGTTCGATCTCTATAAGACAGCTGCGAAGCTCGAAGAAGCTAAGGCAGTTCTCGAAGATCTCTCATCTAAGGGAAAGACTATTCTTTTTGTCGGTACGAAGATCCAGTCTAAGGATCTCGTAGAGGCACTCGCTACAGCAACTGGTCAATACTACGTAAATACAAAGTGGGTTCCAGGACTCCTGACGAACTTCACGACTATCAAGAAGCGTATCGCCTACTACGGTGAACTTGAAGCGTCTCTCGCTAACGGAATGCTGGAAGGTATGACGAAGAAGGAGAAGTCAGTCAAGATGAAGGAACTCGAGAAACTCAAAGCTGCATACAGCGGTGTGAAGGAGCTCAAGCGTGTACCAGACGTGCTCGTCGTGATCGATGGTCACTATGAGGATCTCGCTCTTGCTGAGGCTCGCGTACTCGGTACGACGACTATCTCACTTCTTGGTTCTACGGGTGATATCGACAAGACGACATATTTTGTCCCTTGTAACGTCAACTCTATCAAGGCTCTCGCCTTCATCCTCGGTGAGCTCAAGGGAGCTATCAAGGGAAAGAAAGCAGAAGACAAGAAACCACTCGGACGTACAGATACTCTCGCGCCTAAGTCTCCTATGCCAAAACAGGCAATCGCAAGTGCAGTTGTAGCTGAATAATATCTCATAACTTATCACTCTATGGTAACGTCTACTCCAACTCTCGGAAACTCTCAGGATAAGCTCGCTGCAATACTCTCATGTATCCCGATCTTGTTCTGGGTACCGATCGTCCTCGATAAGAGAACTCCGTATGTTGCTCATTTTATGAAGCATGGATTCGGATTCTTGGTAGTAGGACTGGTACTCTCTATCTCGATGAGTATGCTTGGATTCCTTGCTATATTCCTCTTGCCACTCGTATTCATCATCCAGATCGCGATATTCGTAGCCATGATCTACATGATGTACAACGCGTACATGGGGAAGCAAGTACAGATCCCATACTTCACTGAGAATCTGAACAAGGTACTCACGAGCCTCGGGATCAACTCTTGGTTCGAAGCGAAGAAGTAGTCTATATATAGATTTCGATATTTTTAACTATTAACTCATAACTATTATGGTAACAGCACAGATGATCAAGGAACTCCGCGAGCGTACTGGTGTCGGTATGTCCGACTGCAAGAACGCTCTCGTCGAAGCAGAAGGCAATATGGACACAGCTATCGATCTCCTCCGCAAGAAGGGTCTCGCGAAGGCTGCCAAGCGCGCTGGGAACGAGACAAGCGAAGGTCGTATCAAGATCGTCGCTGACGGTGGAGCGACATATGTCGCAGTCGTCTCATGTGAGACTGACTTCGTCGCTCGCAACGATGTATTCGAAGGCATGCTCGACCACTTCATCGCTATCCGCAAGGGTGAGTCGACTGATGAGGCAGCGATCGTGAAGGCTGAGGAACTCAAGGCAAGCGAATACACACTCAAGGTCGGTGAGAATATGGTTATCCATACGCTCACGAAGATCGAGGGTGAGGTTATCGCTGCATACGTACACTCGAACTTCAAGAACGGTGCTGTCGTAGTTGCCAAGGCCGGAACTGATGCAGACAAGCTCAAGCAAGTTGCTATGCACGTCGTGGCTTCTGCTCCACAGGTACTCTCCCCTTCTGATATCTCAGACGAGATCGTCGCGAAGGAGAAGGAGATCCAACTCGCTATCATGAAAGAAGATCCAAAAAATGCTGGAAAACCAGACGATATCCTCGCCAAGATCATCGAAGGAAAGATGACAAAGTTCCGTGAAGAGAATGCTCTCCTCACTCAACCATTCGTCGTCAATCCAGATCAGAAGGTCGGTGACGTCATCGGAAAAGACTCTATCGTCGCGTTCTACCGTTATAGTATCTAGTCTACTTCTCTATGCTCAATGTTCTCTGGAGATTCCTCTTGTCGGTTATATTCATCCTGGCGAACGTCACTATCCTCGTACTCGTATGGCGGATACCTGAATTCCTCGGACTCACTATTCCTGATGATCTGAGAAATCTCGTCCTGACATTCCTGACCTTCGTCTCACTCGTAACGGGTATCTGGGGAACCTGGACTCGCTCACAAGTAAAAAAAGAAGTCAAGATATCAGTCAAAACAGAGCCAGTGCAAGCAGTGAAAACAGAAGATACTCCCTCTCATACATAGTGAGAGGTGCATAGTCCCATAGCACAGTGGTTAGTGTAGCGGTCTCCAAAGCCGTTGACCATGGTTCGAATCCATGTGGGACTGCCAATACAATATAGAGGAATCCCCTTCCAGTGATGGAGGGGGATTTTTATGGTGCCTTGTATGAGAGGACGAATGCATATATAGTATCGAAGTCGAATCCATAATCATCAGTGAGGATAGGACTCAGATCGGTCTTGATCTGCCTGATAAGGAGATCCCGATTGTCTTCGAGGGTATAGGCGTACTCTACTTCTCTGAGCTTGTCTCTGAGAAGCGAGAGGAATATAGGATCTGAAAAATCGAATCCTCAGATATTTTTCGCGTACCAGATATCGAAAAAGTCCCTAATCGCTGGCTCTCGTCTCGTGAGTGCTGCTCGCATCTTCTCAGCGAGTGCCTCTGTGAGATCGATACAAGTGAGAAAATGTTGAGAAAAGATATCTTCCCCGAGTATTGCATCCTGGAAAATCGCTCGAATCAGCAATCTCTTGGGCGGTAACTGGAGCTGACTTTTCAGAGAGATGTCGAGTTTGACGGTCTGTAGTGAACTATCTAGTGCAGACTCATACTCAAAAGAAAACATCGCGAGACGATATTCATCAAACTTCGTACGCTCATCCTGAAGTGTCAGATCGAGTTTCTCGAGCTCAGAAGTGATGGTATTCTCATACTGCTTCAGGAGGCTCTTTCTTCCTGTACGTCCCATGTCATCGTTGTTCTCTAGGACAAAGTCGAGATCTTCACTCAGTCGAAAATACGGAAAATACACCTTATTCAGGCAGGTTCCTCACTTGAATACGAGATCAGGGAATATCGTAGAGAACCGTATGAGGATGAGTGTCAGGATGAAGTCTTTTTCATACTTGTATGCGAGTCCTGGCCCATTCCCGAGACCTTGGATCATAGTGATAAAGTCACCCTGATCCATATTCGGGTAATTCGGGAGAAATGTCTGGATATTATTGAGATACATATTTTTTTATGAGAGATTGTATGGATTTTGAGGCATTTTTCTCGGCGAGTTGTATGAGTACTTCTTTTTGTATATTTTTCGGTGTGTGTGTAAAAGTCTTCCCTTCGCGAATCATCTGGATGTAGGCACGCTCAGGCGACATGATAGAGTACTCATACTCGCCTGCCCTCTCGCTGTGTATCCCGTAGAAAAAACTCTCGCGTTGTCGTATGAAAGCATAGCGAATACCTGCGATCTCTCTTTCTCAGGAAATCCTCGTATTGTAGATAGTATATACCTCAGCGATCTGCTCAGAGAGAGAGTACCGATTGTATACTGACATACCACCGAATGCATAGAGATCATCCCCCATATAGAGTCCCCCGACGACGAATGGATTGATGAATTCTCGACTTTTTCTATTCAGATACCAGCGACCTCGTTTGATCGGTCGAACGATATCTAGATTGCAGAGCTGCTTGATCGTATAGTTCGGAGCGAACTTTTCCAGGATCTTCTGGAGATAGACCACATCGATATAGGACTTCCTATAGAGATCGAGTTTGTCTCGGACGAGTGCGATGATATTCTTGGTTTCCATATGATATGTAGTGACTAAAGCATATATATTGTATCTTTATTGACTACAAATGCAAATAAAAACATATTTTCTCGGTATCACATGCTCATATAAAAGGCTTAATGGACATTTCCTGGTAGGTTTTTTCTTGAGTTTTCCGCATAATAGAGAGGTTTATCCTCTCTATTTTATTTTTATGATTAAAATCTGTAAGAAATGTCAGGGAAAATCGATTCAGAAGTTTGGTAAAATGGAT
>JANOIH010000038.1:0-25215 GCA_031407385.1 Candidatus Altimarinota bacterium
ATCATCGAAGTACCACTTCGCGTCACCACTCGTATATTGTGTCGTAGCCACTCGTATACTCCTCGCTCCTGTGATACCTGTCGCTGGATAGGTGAATACTGTGGTATTGGTTCCATATCCTCCCTGATTCCAGTTGAGAGGAATATTCCCACTCGCACCCGCTGTCTCTACAGAGGGATTGCGTACGAGATTGGTAGTGGTTGGCGGAACTGATCACGCACTCACAGTCACGATGATGGAGGCTTGAGCCTGTTGTCCGAGGGTGTCCTGGACCGTATAGGGAATAGTCACCCGACCACTGAAGCTGTTTGCAGGCGTGAATAGAACAATAGCACTAGAAGGGCTCACGCTAAAGGTTCATTCTGGAACTATGAGGGTGGTCTGAGGTTCACTGATAAGCGGATTGAGATCTATACTCGAAGAACGCAGTGAGTTGCCTGAGCCAAAGGCTTCATCATTGGCTAGGATATTGGGTATAGCGATAGTCGTATTCATGGCCCCAGTGGCACTATTGTCACGAGCAATTGGAGGGAGAGATTGTCCTACATTTTTCATCCATATGTAGTTATCTGTATCCAGCCATCCGACTCCCATCACTCGATGAAATACGGTAGCCGTTCTCGCTCACACTGGAGTCGTGAATGTACTGGTAAAAGTTTTCCAAACATTAGATGGCTGGAGTGTACCAATAATATGGTAGGTATGAGTCCCGTCAGCATATCAAATATCAACGATGACATCTGTTGCTATACTTGATTGATACGCATCTGAGAATATATAACTAGTATTGGCCTCAACTGATACTGGATCAAATACCCACTTCGCATCACCACTCACATATCGTGTGACCTGTACTCGTGATCCTCGCTGACTCTGATCTCATACAATGGGATATGTCCATATCTGACTATTATCCCCGTACCATCCTATTGACCAAAAATCAGGTGTATCTGGTACGGCCGTATTTTGTTCCATTCATGGATTTTGGATGAGATTGCCTACGGTTTCTATGCCATTGTTGAGATACATATTCACCGATGAGGATGATGCGACTCCACTCGGATCTGTGACCGTCAGGATCACTTCGACATATACATCTGGATCACTATGATCTGGAGCTACGAATGATGTGAGC
This sequence comes from Candidatus Altimarinota bacterium, assembly GCA_031407385.1. Lineage (GTDB taxonomy): Bacteria > Patescibacteriota > Gracilibacteria > BD1-5 > UBA2023 > JABFSX01. Next base: position 1,136 of record JANOIH010000038.1, read on the forward strand.
TGACCCGTTGCATCCTGGAGATTGTGAATATGGGTATTGTGGTGGATGAGCGTCTGCCAACGAAATGCTGAATTCGGGAGAGATCCTGTCTCAGGATCCACACCAGTTCCTGAGAGCACTATGGTATCTCACGGACGATAGACGGCACCGTTGGAGGGTGCGACGATCGTAACAGATGGCCTTTGATTGCCCGCGAATATCCGGATACTCCTGATATCTATACCACCTGCACCATCTTGCACTGTCAGAACGGCATCATAGGCTCCCGCTGTCGTATAGGTATGCGAAGGAGCTATACCAGTCGCGGTACCTCCATCTCAAAAATTCCATGCATAGGTGAGTGGATCTCCATCAGGATCGCTCGATCCAGAGGCTGAGAAGCGAACCGTAAGCGGCGTCAATCCAGAATTGATATTACTACTCGGTACGGCAATCGGCTTCCTATTTCATAGGGTATAGTTGATCCTCTTGAGTTCTCCCGTGTAGATAGCAATATAGTATATGTAGCCATCTGGTCCCGTTTTGATATCCACGGGTCCACCTGGACTCGTGATGAGTGATTCTTGGGAGAGGATAGTATTCGAGCTACCGAGCCGCATCAGGGTCATCGTGTTCTGAGCATAGTCGCCATAGACATATGCTCCATTGTACATACTCGGATATGATGCACCCAAAAAATCTCCACCCGTGACACTGCCAGCTCAGGCGGTAGTATGGGGATAGGTATAGAGTGGTGATATCGGATTGACGACACTACAGCCGAGTCACCCCACCGTCGTACCTACTCACTCGTAGCAAGGCCACCCGAGATTATTCCCAGGGGTCACCACATTGATCTCTTCCCACAGGTTCCATCCTACATCACCCGCGAACATCGTATTGGTTCCAGGACGAAAAGTAAAACGGAACATATTCCTGACTCAGAGAGCCCATACTTTCGACCGATTCGCATTCCCATCTCCATTATAGAATGGGTTGTCACTAGGAGCACTTCCATCTCTATTGATTCGGATCACTTTGCCAGCCAGACTATCGAGATTCTGTGCCCTGAGTGATCTTGGATCAGCATAGTCGAAGCTTGCTCCATCTCCGAGTGTCGCATAGAGCCTCCCATCAGGACCAAACTGGAGTCCTCCCACAGAGTGGCTCGCCTGATCCGATGCTATACAATCAGCAGTGACGAGGTAGTGCTCACAAGATGGAGTCGCGAGAGTCCCTCACACGGTTCCGAGGAGTACCACTTTGCTCGATTCCAGAGCGGTATCACCTACTACCGTGACTCGTACGATCCGCCCAGTTTTTGGTCCTGCTATATTCGCTCATGGTGAGTTCTCATAGGTATAGGAGAGATAGAGATATCAGTTGGTTACAAAATTGGGATCGATTGCAATCCCGATGAGTCATCTGTCCCCATAGGTATTGATATCCGTGAGAGTGATCAGGGGATTACCCAGTAGTGTTCCATTTTTTATCACTCTGACAGCTCCTCACTTCTGAGCTATGAATATCCTCCCATCCGGAGCAAACGTCATAGCCGTCGGAATGACCAATCCCGAGACCACCGTCTGTGCCTCGAATCCAGAGAGTGCCCAAGTACTGGCCACGGGTATACAAAAAAATAAGATAGATATATATATTCAGAAGCGTACTTTTTTTGCAATAAAAGATAGAAGTCAAAGGTAATGCATAATGTAATAGAGTTAGAAATTCATTTTTATATTTCAAAAAAATACCGAAAACTAAATGTTGCAAAATTCCTACTTCTGTTGTTTCTCTATGAAATATTTCCCTTTAATATATTTGTATTTTTTATAGTCGTGACAACGATCAACCCGCCATTTCCAATCGGTCATAGCGATGTATGAATCATACTATATGATCAATAGCATGATCACACTGACAATATCCGATACTAGCACATTAGCTGAGGATATGAGTACCGTGGTTATTCTGATACCTTGATGAGCCAGTTATTCACATCCCAGACGATCACGATGATGAGATGTACGAGGAACGAGATTCAGAAGTTGATAGGCATATATATAAAAATAAATAAAATAAATAAAAACTACATGAAAAAACTAGTTATTCTAAAATGAATGATCGTCTTGCGAGATATTTCGCAGAACTAATTCTTATGATATTCTGGATGTTTACTAAATCAAAGAAAAAATAAAGACAATTGAAACCAAAAAACCCCGAGAATTTTCGGGGTTTTTGATGAATTTTGTTTTGCACTCCAGGTGTGCTTCTAATATTGCTAAACGGGAAAGGGGGGTCCTCTCGGGTGGTGGTGACTACAGTGCCTTAGTCTCGATCTCTGTCTTCATTCTGTTTGCAAATTCTACAATAGTCTCATTCGTCTTTTCTTGTGTCTTGTAGTTGCGGACGGCGACAGTACGAGTAGTCATCTCAGCGTCACCGACGACGAGGATATAGTTCGCATGCTCGGTCTCTGCATTGCGGATTTTTTTGCCCAGTGAGTCAGTGGAGTTATCGAACTTGACTCGGAGTCCTGCCTGTTTCAATTCTCTATACACCTCATCTGCATATGGGAAAAAATTCTCCCCCACAGGGATGATGCGGACTTGCTCAGGGGCGAGCCAGAGTGGGAATATCCCCGCGAAGTGCTCGATCATGATGCCCATGAACCGTTCGAGAGATCCAGAGATCGCCCGATGGATCACGACTGGCTGTTCGTCTTCGTTTTTCTCATTCTTAAATGATAACTTGAACCGAGCCGGTTGGTTAAAATCACACTGGATCGTGGCGAGTTGCCACTCGCGTCCGATCGCATCCTTGAACATGAAGTCGAGTTTTGGTCCATAAAATGCTGCCTCACCTGGCATTGGACGGTAGTTGAGACCATTCGCAATAGCGGCTTCTTCGAGAGCCTGTTCAGCGATCTCCCACACATCATCGCCTCCGAGATACTTCTCTGGAGTGAGTGGATCACGGATCGAGAGTGATACCCAGTAGCCATCCATCAGGCCAAATGTCGTATAGAACTGTTTGATCACATCGACGATAGAGGAGACCTCATCTTTGATCTGTCCGACTCGACAGAAGAGGTGACCATCGTCCTGAGTGATCGACCGTACTCGAGTGAGCCCCGAGAGTTGTCCTGTCTTCTCATCACGGTATACCGTCGCTGGCTCAAAATATCTGACTGGCATATCTCGATAGGAGAACTGATTATCCGCGAATATCTGCATATGGTGTGGACAGTTCATCGGCTTGAGGAAGAAGTTCTCCTTCGATGTACCACCATACACTGAGAACATATCTTCGAGGTATTTACCAGCATGGCCTGATGTCTGATAGAGTTCTTCCTTGGCAAGGTGAGGTGTACAGACACGATCATATCCACGATCCTTGTGCAGATCCCAGAGATAGTCCTTGATTGCTTCACGGATGATCATACCGTTCGGCTGGATGAGTGGCAGTCCTGATCCGACCATATCCGATACGGTGAAGAGCTTGAGCTTTTTCCCGAGTATCCTATGATCCCGCTTCTTCGCCTCCTCCATCATATGCTCGTAGGCATCGAGCTCAGTTTTGCTATCAAAAGCGAGACCATAGATTCTCGTCAATTGTTTATTTTTCGCATCTCCTCTCCAGTAGGCTCCTGCGAGTTTGTCGAGCTTGAACGAGTCCTCTGGTATCTCGTTCGTGAACTGGACATGAGGCCCCTGACACATATCGATAAAAGTGGCAGTCGAGAACTCACCGAGATATGCGAAATCCTTGTACACAGGATTGTGGAACTTCCCGATATTGGCATAGAATCCGATAACCGTCTCTCACTTTGCTGCGAGATCCTCGATCATCTCGAGCTTGTAGATCTCACCAAGTGCAGTCGTGAACGCCTTCGCATCAGCGACTGAGAGAGAGAACTGCTTGAATTCTTGTCCTTCGCGGACGATAGACTTCATCTTTTTCTCGATATCTTTGAGCTTCGCCTCCTCGAGAGTAGCATCACCGAAGTCGATATCATAGTACCAACCCGTATCGATATCAGGTCATATTGCGAGCTTGGCGTCAGCACCCATGACCATGCGAGTGGCTTGGGCCATGATGTGGGAGAGAGAGTGGCGGCGAGTGGAGAGTGGGAGAGACATAAAAGTAATTTAGTTAAATAAAGCTATAATGGAGATTATAAGGGCTAAGAATGCAATACTGTTTGTTATAATTAATGGATAATCTGTTAGGTAAATTTCAGCTTTTCTTAGTAATTTCTTACTATCTTCAAGGTAGGCAATTCACTTTAGAGTTAATGAGAATTTTTTATTAATATCTGATCATGCTTTCATATTTTCTTCTATGTATTCTTCATCGAGAAGTTTACATAAGATAAAATCATGGATACTTCATCTATTAGATAAATCTAATGATGTTTTATTGTTAGTGGAATTATGTGTATCGAAAATACTAGAAACTTCAAGTCAAATTTGGAACTTTTCATGTTTGAGTTTTGAGAGTTCTTGATCTTGAATAAGTTGTAGATATTCTATTTTCTGGTGTTCTTTTATCATATATATTTGAGTTAAGTATTATTCTCATTTAAGTTTAGATATCATAAATCAAACGGTAAATCGGTCACATAGAGTATAGTCTTTATTTTCAGTTTTTCATATTTCATCAAAACATTTATTGAATTGTTCTCGTCGATTGTAATCTTCAACAAAAAGAATTTCTTTGGTTAGAAAGTCAACGACACTAATTTCTTTAGTACAATATTTTATGTAATCTTCATTTGGTAAATTTAGATTAAGACAACTTTCAGTCATAAAATTTTCATAAACATATATACAAGATTTCCTTTTTGCACTATAAAATATTTCATTTAATTCAGGATCTAATTTATAACGAGTATAAGTTGGATTATTTATATCTTCAAACATGCTAGTTTTATAATTTGCACATTCTTTATTTTTCTTAAACAATTCATCGTCTTTTGTTTTCTTGATTTCTTCTTTTTGATCTTCAATTTTTTGATTGAGTTCCACGATTTTCGCATCTTTTTCATCATTCCAGTCGATCGTACATGATGAGAGGAGGATCATGGGGATGAGGAGGAGGGTGAATCTGTACATAGTGAGGGAATGATATAATAAAAAGTTATTCTGTAGGATAGTCAAATCTCATAAACATGGACCGAAATATTTTTATAAGGTCCTCTTTTAGAATCTCTCATTTTGCTACTCATATGTGAGATAAACAATATGTTTCATGTTACTTATCTGTTAATCTTTTAAGTACAGCAATATTTCTCTCGTCTGCGAGAGTGATATCGAGATTCTTTTGTATATTTTCTGTTTGTGTATTTTTCATAGGATGAGAGAGTTATGAGATATTATTTTTTACAAAAACTCTTGTTTACATATCTTTTGATATTTTTTCCAGTTTTAGTATTTTTTACGAGTGTATAACATCCTCACTTTGCTCATGTATAGTACTTGGTTGTAGGAGTTTTTGAGGTACTCGTTGTAGTGGTACTCTTTGGCCTGATTTCACCTGATACAGTAGCAGCAGAGAGAGAAGGAGTGAGAAGGAGTGAAGCGATGAGAGCGAGTATAAGTGCGCGCATAGGAGTGGGTGGGTTAGGGGGAATAAGGGACGGATTAGGGGCCGAAAATAAATAAAACTCCCACGAATCGAGGGAGTTTTTGAGTGTTATCAAAAAGAGCCTTACGATATCGTCGGGAGAGAGGTATATGTGCTCGTACCAAGTCATGTGACCATTCGTGCGGGTTGGTGATTGATTTACGACAGTATATATATTTTTGTTTTTCTCGCAACCATATTCCTGTACTTTTGTAACCAAAAGTACCAAAAGTTCTTCTTTGGTTTGCTCGTTTTGGAATCTGTATTCAGTTTGTTTTCTAGAATTTCAAACTAAGGAACATTCGAAATTCTCTCGAAAACTACACTGACAGATTCGAAAAACTCACAAAAAGAAGAAGCAAATAGGAACAACAGATACGCGGGAATTCACCATAACGGAAGAAGCAACAGGGCAGTTATTTAGATCCGAGTAAATCAACCGCTTCTTGTTCAGTATTTTTGAGTAAATGGTATGCAAATCAGCTTGGCTCTACAATATAATCCACACCTTCTTTAAGCTCAGGGATTCGTCTTAACATACTCGCCTGTTGTGCTAGTCAGTAGGTTTTTGGAGTTTCTGGAGGCATAAGAATTTATAAAAACACACTTATAGCGAATTTTCTCTTGAAAGCAAATCTTTTTGTGTGAATTTTGTATGAGTTTATATCTTCTTGATCAGTGCCATGAAGAATCCTTCAGTCTCAGCACTTGGGAGGATGCGAACAGTATGAGATATCTCCTCATCGTAGCTGATATCACCAAAATGGGTGAGTCCACTTCGCCACCAAGTCGATCCTGAGAGTCCGAGGTCGATCGGCATGAGAGTTGCATCAGCATGCGCGGCGAGGAAGTCAGATATCACCCCTTCATTCTCCTCGGGAGCGAGTGTACAGGTCGAGTAGACGAGCGTCCCACCGCGAGAGAGATGTGCATAGGCGAGTGTGAGGAGACTCTGTTGGAGAGTTGCCTTCCTCGCTATATTATCCAGAGACCAGAATCCATAACTCTTCTCGTTGTCGATGAGGATACGTCCCTCAGCAGAACACGGTGCATCGATGAGGATGCGATCGAACTTGGTACTCGTAGATTCGAGATATTTCCTGGCGTCAGTTTTCTCACCTTCGACGATGGTTGCTCACTGGAGCTCGCAGTTGTGCATGAGACGATCATAGCGGATCTGGTTATGCTCGATCGCAGTGATGAGTCCCGTATTCTCCATGAGTATGGCAAGTTGGGTCGTCTTGGATCCTGGAGCAGCACAGACATCGAGTACCATCTCTCCTGGCTCTGGGTCGAGCGCGAGGACGGGGAGCATGGACGCAATACTCTGGAGATAGATCTTCCCATCGTAGAACGCGCGAGTTCACTTGATCGCGTATTCATGGGTACGATCGAACGTGTAGACTCAGTCAAGCCCTACGAATGGAATGACTATGATTCCTTTTTCACTGAATTCGGTCAGGACATCAGCGGTATCTCACTGGAGCGTGTTGATACGCAGAGAGCCGATTCGTTCATGAGAAAAAGCCTCGAGTACAGTATCATAGTCAGTTCCGAGGAGAGATCGGAGTCGTGAAGTGAGGAGTTTTGGGAGTTTCATAGAGTGTTTTGGGTTATTTTTTGATCAGATAGGGGTCGCCATACGCATCATAGAAGGCCTTCTGTCCATCGGCGAACTTCTCGTTCCACTCTTCTGGATTACCATAATCAGCGAATTCTTTGTACCAACCATGGGAAGATCGTGGCTTGTGAGCCGCCTTGATCGGACACCAGTACCTCTCAGTGCGAGCAGCGATCTCCACTGCATACGCAAAAAGTCCGTTTACATAACTACAATAAAGACACTGGATTTTGTGTTGGATATTGAGATACTTGAGGAAGCGTCTCTCGTAGGTGATGTAGTCTCGTCGGTCTACCTTGGGGATGCCATAGAGTGGGAAGGCGCACAGCTGATAGATCGTGATACATATATCGAGGAATACCGCAGGGACGATCATAGCGAGGATGAACGGCATCGCGATCAACTGTCGGACGTTCACGGATGTGATTCGTCGCCAGAACAGTGGGGCTCGATACGTGGAGTGCTGCTTCTGGAATGCTTCGAGGAACCGTATCCGATTCTTCTCGAAAGAAAAACCATACTTGTTCGCAAGTCGATCATATTCTTCTCTCAGCTCAATATTGAGGGCTTCGATCTTGGCGAGGATATCGCGGATAGTGTCTTTCATGTGATAGTATTAGTTGCCGGCACCGACCACCACCTTCGCATGGCGGAGTACGCGATCTGAGAGCGTGTATCCTCGCTCGAACTCTTGGATGATCTTGCCTTCTTCGCCTGGCATCTGAGTCATCACATCGTGACGATCTGGATCGATCTCAGCACCGAGTGAGTCAAAGGCTCTCACTCCCTGACTCTCGAGATAACGCTCAAATCCTGCGAGCACCGAGCGCAGTCCATCAACGAATCCATCACCTTCCGTCCCTGCCTTGAGTGCTACGGCACGAGTGAGATTGTCGATCTGGGCAAGCAGAGGTGCGAGGATCTTCCCTGAGAGGAAAAATACCATATCCGCCTTATCACGCTCGACACGCATGAGGAGATTCTGATAGTCAGCTTGAGCGCGAGCGAGCGACTCCTGGAGTCTGCGGATCTCGTCGGCATCTGTCGGTACGAGAGTTGCCTCTTCTGGAGTCACTTCTATAGTATCCATATCTGCGAGGACAGACTCTGTATCGTATTCTGGAACTGGGTTGGTATCTTGTGTCATAGGTGGGTAGGAGATAGGTGGGTAGGAGATAGGATATAGATTATAGAACAAGACCTTTTCGTTATCCAAGATTTGCAATCCTGCACATCGAAATAGCGAATCCAAAGGAATATAAGCGTAAGTATAGTATGAGGAATTATATCGACTCTTTTTCGACCTTGGCCTTGATTTTCTTGTGTGCTGCAGTGAGCTTCTTGCGGGCATCAGCGAGGAAGGTATCGAGTGTATCGAGTGCGACATCACCGAAGGCGAGTGCCTTGGTACGAGCGGACTCGATAGCAGCCTCCTTATCTGCGAGCGCAGTATCGAGGTGTGCGAGGAGTTCGTCCTTCTTCGCAGTTCCTGTAGCTCGGATCTCGGCGATCTTGGACTCGAGATCTGTAGCGAATCCATCAGCCATTGCTTCGACTTTTCACTTCAGGGTGTCGAAGTCTTCGACTTCTTCCCATGTGATAGATACGGCAGACTTGATATCTGCGAAGGCCGTCTTGTGGATGTCGACGATCTCATTGATGATCGAGTCCATCTTGGACTTGGTTGGGTCAGTTTCGATCTTAGATGTTCCGGCATCTTTGCGATACTTCATCGCGACAGCGAGACCAGCGGCATAGCCAGCAAGGAGGGTGATAAGACGCATATATATAATAGTTAGGAAATACGGTCTCAGTATATGCAAAATCCCTCTTTTTTCAAGGGATTTTATCCGAGGCGCTCGCACCCTGTCTCTGTCACGAGATAGTCGTCCTCGATGCGTATCCCTATATCCTCACTGGGGATATAGAGTCCAGGTTCGATCGTGAGGATCATACCAGGTCGCAGTGGGATATCCGAGCTCCCGACATCATGCGTATCGAGCCCGAGGAAGTGACCGATCGAGTGCGGGAAGTAGGGATTGGTGATGGCGGTATACTTGTCTATATACTCGAGTTGTAGCTTCTTGCATACAGTGTACATATATTCCTTGACTCGTGTGGCCCACTCTCGGCGAGTGATACCGGGTACGAGTTCTCGCTCCGCAAAAGCCCGTACATCGAGAACCGTATCATAGATCTCTCTTTGACGAGGAGAGAATCATCATAATACAAAAGTTCGCGATATATCAGCGCCATATCCATCGAGTTCGATCCCGAAGTCGATAAGGATGATATCTCATGCCTCTATCCGTCTCGTATTCGCGGTGTAGTGGAGAGTGCAACTATTGATCCCACTCGCGACGATCGTCGGGAACGCTTCGGTTCCATGATGGAGTCGGAACTGGTAGGCGATCATCGCTTCTATCTCGTATTCGTACATGCCTGGCTGTAGATGTTCGAGGACGTATCGGTACGCCTCTTCTGTGATGCGTATACAGTTGCAGATACTCACGATCTCATCTGGAGTCTTGACCATGCGCATCTCGTGGACGATGGATTGCCAAGAGTCTGATGTATCTGTATCTGTCATTTCGACGTTAGGAGAAATCCTGCTTAGATTTTCCGAGCAAGATGTCTCCGTTGTCGACATGACGGAAACGGGAGCCACTTTCGATATATACTCCTCCATATCTGCGATATCTCGTATATCTGTGATTCAGGATATCTCTCTCATCTCTGTGTCACTGAGCTTATCACTTCACCAGATGATATCTTTTTCTCCTATTGGTTCTCGCCAGAGGATAGTTTCATTCTCTCTCATCGTCACCACGAGTCCAGGTACTGAGAGTCCAGTCAGATAGAGGAAGTCAGAGTCCTGACGGAATGGATAGTGTACATCCCCATTGCGCAGAACAAGAGAGTTTCCTCGGATCACAGTGAGTGAATCAGAGGGAAGTCGTGAGATAAGATTTTTTAGGCTTTCTTTCATGGACTCTAGTATATATCTCTTCGTATTTTCACAAAATAAAAAGTGTTCGGACATTGCTGTCCGAACAAATTAGTTTTTTCACCCCTCATCAAATAGAGTTGCCTCTTTGAGAAGTCGGTGAATATCAGTATATGGTCTATGAAGAGCCAATTTACAGAACATTACGGTCACTAGAACACTACCTATCACTAACGCTATCCACCAACCAGCGTTTTCTCGCCAGAGGAAGAGTAGTAATCCTCCTATCTGGATAGCTCCTATTATCATGGTTATGGAAAGTTGTGTATTCCGCCAGCCAGAGTGACGAACTCCTGTTGATAGCTGCCAAATCAGTTCAAAAACTAATGGCAGAAGCAGCATTATCCAGCATGTTAAGATAAAAAATTCTCGATGGCTCAAAGAATTTAAGTAACTCATATTATTTCGGTTCCTTATTTGTAGTTCTTCCGTACTCACGAACGCGATGGCGTCATATAATATCAGAATTAATATTGATTTTAGAGAGAGAGTTCACTTAGTCAAGTTTTTCTTGTGCTCTTTTTGTTTGTCATCTCGTAGAGATCCCTTTCTCCTCCACTTATGAGAAGGAGGTAATCTATATCTCTTCAGATGAGTTTGAAAGCGATTCCTAACGGAATGACAAAAGGTGGCTATTTCTAAGAAAGAAGTAAGCTCACAAAAAGAAGCAAAATGGAACAAACTAAAACAAGCAGACACAAAAGCATTATTTTTTCACACTACATGTCTCCAGGTTCCGCATGATGTCATAGAGCGCATAGATGAGTCAGAGTGCACCGAGGAACTTGATCTCGAGTCCATCGTAAGGAAGGAAGCTCATGAGTGGAAGTAGTCCAAAGTATGATGCCAGTGTGAGCCCGCAACAAGAGCATCCAGAGAGGATCGTTCCGATCGTACCACCGATCGCGCCGATTCCTGTCTTGCCTGAGAGAGTCTCACTCTTGCCGAACATGGAACCCTTATGGTAGACTGCCATGATAAAAAGAGGGACACCAGATATCATAACCATCGAGAGTGCGATATCGGTATATGTATGGAGTTCGCCGTAATTCCCGAACATGATGCCAACATCAGTGAAGTACCACCACAGAGCTCATGCGAGAGCCACGAGGAGTACATATGCGAATATTCGCGATTGTGATGAGAAGAGTTTTTTGAGATTTTGGAACATAGTGTATGTTTTTGTATCCGTCATCCTGACGAAGGAAGGATCCAGAGTTTCATGAGCCTGGATTCTTCGTACCTCAGAATGACGAAACCGATATAAAGAATATATTATTCATGATGTTCGAACCACTCCATGATCGGCTCCACGACAGGTGATGCCCAACCATAGACGTTGGTGGAGCAACTGGCTGGATCTGCCTTCTGATTGTATTCGTGAGCGTTCTTCGAGACGAGTGTATCCGATTTTACTTGGATCTCTTCTAGAGTTCCCGTACCGTACCAGACGAGGAGTCTATCCTCACTCTCGACGGCCATATTGGCTGGATTATCGACCACTTTCCCATTTACGAGATAGTACAGACTCTTCCCACTACCAGTGAGATATCGCTCATCGTAGGTATCATCTATGATATAGTTCTGTCCGATACCGATAGAGATATTCGCAAAGAGGTCTCCCCAGGTCGATGCTGCCATGTGGACATGGACGAGTTCCCCATGGTTATCGTGCAGATGGATACGGTCCTCAGGATGGACTCAGGTGGTGATATTGCACCGAGACGTCTCTTCCATGTAGCCCGTTCCACTGAAGTCACGAGCCACACCGTCGATATACATCGCGAAGTTCGCATGATGATGGACTATGTACGGACGAGGTGTTGCGATGTAGGTGATACCACTGGTGAGTGCGAGAGTGAGGAGTGCGAGGAGTATTTTTATCATAGTGGTGTTGTGTTAGTCGATCGCCTGGATCATGACCTCGAGACATCCGATCGCGAGCCAGATCATAGCGATGAGACGAGGCTCCAATATACGAAAAAAATATAAGGCAACCATAGAGAGTGCTCCGAGTGTGAGGAATATCGCCTGTCGTACGCTCGCGTTCATCGTGAGGATGGAGACGTCACCGCGGTAGTAGATTTTCTTCATGAAAAATATCACCGGTGCCAGTATGCTCGACCCCGCTAGGAATATAGCTATCCCCATGAGTGAGAACGCGATCTGTCGCACCTCAAGTGGGACAGGATTCATGTAGAAAAGCAGAAGCGCGATCGATCCAGTGCTCGTACAGGCGATGATGAACAAGATGAAGAGGTAGGACTTCAGTGACATGATATTTGACAAAAGGTTGGACTTGGAGTAGACTGCATGTAGATTACTCAGTTTCTCTTTATTTTCAAGTTATATGCAGAATAAGCGCACTCACTTCTCAGACTTTTTCGATAGATATCACCGTGCCCGTACACAGATGTATGTGATCCCAGCTCTCCTCGGGATGGCGATCGCCTTCGGTACTGTGAGCATGGCTCATACTGGTGATATGCGTGGACTCATGGCGAGTGTCGCCCAGGTCGCACGTCCTACGTATGATGCGGATCTCGTGATGCGACATACGGACGGTGGAGTCGAGATCATCATGGGTCATGATGCGAGTGCAGTCGATACGATCGAGCTCCGTCTCCTCACCGATCCGAGTGACAAGGTGGTATTTGCTCCGAGTTCTGGTACAGTCGTCAGTGAAGGCGAGGGCATGACTACGTTCGTGAGATCCTTCGCCCATGCAGATGTCCCTGCTGGTACAGTGATCGCCACGTTCCCAGGTATCGATGCAAAAAATCCAATCGCACTCACGGATGCTGAGTTCACGAGTGAAGGGAAGAGGTATAGTTTAACGAGTAAAGGAGAATAGATATGGAAGAATTGATGATTACATCTGAAATTATAAAACCAACCGATCTATGAAAAAACTCATGAGGAGTGAGAGATAGTGTATCTGAAATCCTGGATCTTGATGATGATGCTGAATGAAAGAAACTTCTCATGAAAAATATACGCTGAGAAAATATGGGAACTATCTCATATCAATTCTATGATCAAGACTCTGATAACAGTAACTGCAAAATTTGTTATATGAATTTCTTTGGTACACAGAATGGCAAAGAAGAAAAGAGGTACCGTAAGAGATTGGAGTGCTTATGAGATTATTCTTTAGATCCAAAATACATCTCCTATGAAATGATGGAAGAATTTATCGTTAAGATATGTAAAACTAGATGAGTAGAGAAGATTTATCTGGACGCTGATTGAGTAGACAAGAAGGTATTTTGGAAAGATAAAATGTGAAGATACCTTATTCAACACGGTCTAATACAGAAACAGTCGTCTCAGTCTATGGAGGTATGTTATGTCTTATAATATCGATTTCCTTTTTCCTCACTTTTCCCTATAATCCCGAGCAATTGGGATTATTTTTTAGCTCGGATATACTATGGACATGCGCAAGAACGACATCATCGAGAACATCACCATCGAGAAGCTCATATTCTGAGGAAGTGGACTCGCGACCGCACCAGATGGTCGACGGATCATCGTCTCTGGAGGAGCCATACCTGAGGCAATAGTCGACCTACGGATACTGAAGAGTAAGAAGAATCATATCGAAGCACAGATACTGCGCATGGTGAAGAAGAGCCCACTCGAACTCCCGATCCCAGCCGAGTGGCAGCTCTATGGTGGCTGTAAGTGGCTCCCGATCCCATATCCCAAGCAACTCGAGATCAAGCAAGCTCAGATCACCGAAGCCTTCCACTGGATCAAGGATACGCTTGTGGATACGCAGTTCCATCCGATCATCGCATCTCCTGAGAGTGAGCACTATCGCAACAAGGTCGAGTTCTCGTGGGGCAAGTACATATCTGATCGTGAGTGAGTGCATGATGAGTATCGATTCGGATTCCATGTGCAAGGGCAGTTCGACCGTATCGAGAACTGCTGGTACTGTGTACTGGCATCTGACGTTGTTAACGCGATATATCGCGATATAGATGTATATGCTCGTGGATCAGGACTCCCGACATACGATCCGAAGCGGGCAACAGGATTTTGGAGGCATCTCGTGATCCGCCAGGGCAAGAAGACGGGTGAGATCATGATTATATTCTCCGTGAATGGAGAATGGGATAGGGATTCTGTCATGTCGACGACAGGAGACATCTTGCTCTGAAAAACTGAGCAGGATTTCTCACAAAGTTCGAAATGACAGAGACAGGAGTTTTTCACTCAGATGGTATGAGAACTCATGGCAAAATATCCAGAGATCGCCTCGGTCTACTTCCTCGAGAATATGGGACGAGCAGATATCGTGGCAGGGAATGCGATACTGCTCGCAGGACAGACGACGATCATCGATGAGCTCCTTGGGCTCACGTTCGAGATCCAGCCGAAGAGTTTTTTCCAGGTGAACACGCTCGGTGCTGAGAAGCTCTATACACAGGCGATAGACTACATCCATAACAAGAACTGAGTCCTCCTCGATCTCTATGCTGGAACTGGGACGATCGGGATCCTCTTGGCTCCGCACTTCCAGAAGGTGTACTCTGTCGAGCTGGTCGAGTCATCGAGCCGTGATGGAGAGAAAAACGCAACGCGAAACGCGATTACCAATGTCGAATTCGTGAATGCGAAGGTAGAGGACTTTGCCTCGGATTTTGCCAAGCAGGGAGGTCATGCGGATACGATAGTACTCGATCCTCCACGTGATGGACTCCATCCGAGTGCGATCCCACATATCCTCTCGTTCGGTGCGAGCGAGATCATCTACGTCTCATGTAACCCATCGACTCTGGTGCGCGATCTCTCGATCATGATGGGTATCGCTCCAGAAGGGACTGATACAGACGAGACAACTCCAGTCGTACCAAGCAAAAAAGAAAAAATCCTCCCAAAATACAAGAGCACTGATATCACTCCGATGGATATGTTTCCACATACGCATCACATCGAGACGGTGGTGAGACTGGAGAAGATCTAGAAAAGTAGACAAAAAAATACCCCGAGCGCATCACTGCGTATCGGGGTTATTGTATTATGCTTCAACCTTGTACTCCCTCCAGAGCCATATGAGTTCACGATAGTGACGATCGACATGAGCCTGAAGTGGTGTGAGGATGTTATTTTTTGAGAGACAATTTGTGAGTTTGGTATTGGTATAATTTCCCGTCTTTCCATAGGTCACTGGTGGAAAGAGAATTTGTGTTCTCAGTGTCCATATAGGATCTGTATTGAGCTCCTTCCTGCCAGTATTCGGATTGATTAAAATCAGTTGATTGATATCTATCCTGTATGGTTTCCACCAATTCTCTGGCATCACCTCACCCATATCTTCATGCATGGTTTCATTGTTATAAAACGGTGCACCTTCATTGCCATCTTTCCAGAAGAATTCACCACACTTCTCACTACTCTGACGGATAATAGGATTCGAGAGGAATGAGTATACGAGATACTCAATCTCAGGAGTCATACGAGATGGATAACTGAGTCCTTCCGTGCCATCAGGTAAAGATATATTACTCAGAGATTCTCCTTGCCCGAGGCGAGCGTTACATAACATAGACTCTTCAGCACTCTGAGCAAGATTACAGTCTTTATTGATCTGTATGATCTCTTCACGACTCTTATCGAACTCTAGAGGATTCCCACTCCCGAATTGGTAATGAGCTAACTTTCCTTGTATAGTGACGACTCGACCCATCCAATTCGTATTGAAGAATATCTCTTTACCCGAACTCGTTTCCCAGGTTGGCTGTGTTGGTGTTGTATCGAATACAATTCCACTACTCGTATCCCTGCCACCACTCCCGAATGGACTCGCAAGATCAGTGATGAGTCCTGTGTTGGTGGTTGAGGGTTTCACAGGATCATGAGATATAGGAGCATTCGTATAGTAGATAGCAGCAATGATGCTCATGATAAAACATATAGCAGCAATAGTATAGGTGTTTTTTGACATAGGATTCCTTATAGATGAGTAAAAATGGAAGGCTCCGAGGAGCCTTCCGAGAGAGATTCATCGAATCCGTATCAATTACATCAATTGTTACGAATCACGATGACTTGAGGGACAGTACGGCCAGTTCCACCACCATCAGCAATTCCAGAACGTGTTTTCAATACACCACTTTCTTTATACATCAATTGTGATGATGCGGAACCATCCATAACGATCTCACTGCCAGCGTTACATTTCCAAGTAGCCGAATCATCATCAACTTGAAGCTTCGTTGCATTTACGTGCATTAAAATCAAGAACATTCCAGATGGACTAGAAGGTGATAGAGTACAGAGGGTTGTACGACCTCGTCCATAGGTAGGTGTTGGTGTGTCGATTGGGTGATGTCCGCCCATTGCATTTTGAGCCACGGCACCACCTGTCATGCGCCACGTATTTGCAGTCGTCACATACGCACCTATGCCTGTCATGAACTCTATCTGGCGTTTATTGCCGTTTGGATCCGCTCCTGGTTCAACAAAAACTCCGTTAGCTCGAATAGCAAATGAAATTGGTGTTGGCGTTTTAAATTGATCAAAGAAATCACCATTGATCACTGATACAGGATTGCTGGCACCAGCATACCAAGTACCGATAGCATAACGGCCGTAAGTATTGAATGTGCCATTTGAATTGGTCATAGTACCTACCTTCGTTTGTTTCAGTTCAACTTTAGCGCCCCCAGCCATATTGACCACCTGTGCATACACTTCAGATCCGTTCTTTTTATAGAATTTCACATTTGAAGTAGATGCACCTGTAATTGCTGTCCAATTTGTTGGCGGATCACCAATAGCCGAAAATGCTGTACCACAAGTTGCTGCGATTGCTATTGCAGCGATAGTTTTTTTGAAAGTCATTAATTTCATGACATTTCCTTTCATTGATATTGATATGATAGACAGACTATTCATCTGACTCACTCGCAGAGTATTCCCGAGAAGCATGAAGAGATTATCGATAGAGAGAGAGAGAAGTCAAAACTATTTATGCAAAAATTTGTTTTCTTTTCTATTTCATATATAGTCCTCTTATATTTTACTCTCCTATGCGCTCTATCGCCCTCGACTACTGAACTCAGAAGACTGGACTCGCCTACTCGGTTGAGGGATTTTGCTTCGCATGGAAGACAGTTCCGACGCGTCTCCTCCTCACCGATATACAGAGATACATCAGTGAGAAAAAAGCAGAAACCCTCGTCATCGGTATGCCATACAATATAGACGGCTCGATCTCGAAACACGGGAAGCGAGTAGAGGAGTTCGCTCGCAAGCTCGAAGCCCTCATACAGATCCCAATCGTCCTCCATGATGAGCGACTCACGACGAGTGAGGCAGAGATGGCGTTCGATGATATGGGAGTCGATGGTGATCTCGATGCTGAGGCAGCGAGACTGATATTGGTCGACTACCTGAAGACTCTCTCATAGATCCTTGTCATCCTGAACTAGTTTCAGGAACTTTTATTTTCTGATTTTGTTCCTTTTTTTGTCATCTCGTAGAGATCCCTTTCTCCTCCACTTATGAGAAAGGAATAATCAATATCTCTTAAGATGAGTTTGAAAGGGATTCCTCCGCAAGCTGCGGAATGACAAAAGGTGTATTTCTGCAAGGAATAATCCTTGCATGATATGTAACCAAAAAAACCTCCAGAATTTTCTGGAGGTTTTTTCTAATAACCATCATACTATCCTGCCAACCTACTAATAACTAGTCCTGTGTCAGTCGTTTCATCTTTTCCTCATCGACTACGACTCCCTCTGTGATGATCCAGTCGCGAGATGGGTGGTAGAACGAGAGTGCATCCGTACCAACTTCGGCGATCACCGCATCGAGTACCTTATCGAGAGGCATCTCTACTTGCGTTCCCTTATCCATATCCTTGAGCTGGCAGATCCCACGCTTGGCCTCCATGATACCGATCACGATGACAAAACGAGCACCCACACGGTTCGCCTTCTTCAGCTGTACCTTGATCGATGGAGTTCCGAGTCCGAGGAGGGAATTGAGTCCCTTACGGCGAGCCTCGATATTGAGTGGGAGGGCGAGCTTCTTCGCCTCGTCACCGAGCTGCATGATGTAGAGATGGATCTTATCCTTGTTCTTCAGCTGGACTCCGCGCTCGATCATCGCTTCGATGAGGCGCTCAGCCCCAAAGGCGAATCCTACCGCAGGAACCTCAGTCTTGTATCCGATACTCTTCGCGAGACCATCGTAGCGGCCTCCTCCACCGAACGCATCCTGAGTACGACCAGATCCATCGACGAGTTCCCACACCGTGTGTGAGTAGTAATCGAGTCCGCGCACGAGCGTATGATCTTCCATATATTTGACCCCGAGAATATCGAGGTATTCCTTCACCTTGGTGTAGAACTCGAGTGAGTCCTTCTTGAGGAAATCTGTCATCTTCGGTGCGATCTTCAGGAGTTCCTGGACATCAGCATTCTTGGAGTCGAGGAGTCTGAGCGGATTCTTCTCCAAGCGAGCGAGATCGATCTCGTCGAGGAGGTGCTTCTTATTCTCGAAAAAAGACTGCAGTTCGAGAAGATACTTCTCTCGCTCTTTTGCGACTCCGAGGGAGTTGATTTTTACTGTATAAGTACCCGCGAGCCCGAGTCCGTCGAGGATCTGCGCCATGATATAGATAGCCTTGGCGTCGAGGATCGGATCCTCCTCACCGATGATCTCAGCACCGACCTGGTGGAACTGACGATAGCGCCCCTTCTGAGGACGATCGTAGCGGAAGTGTGGCTCGATATAGTAGAGGTAGACTGGCTGTGGCTCCTCGAGCATGTGTTCGAGGTAGGCGCGCATCACACCTGGAGTGCTCTCAGGTTTCATGACGACCTCGCGGCCACCCTTATCCGTGAAGTCGAACATCTCCTTCGTCACGATATCAGAACTATCTCCCGTCGAGTGAGTGATGAGAGCCTTCAGTTCGAGGATCGGTGTCGTGATACGAGTGAATCCATTGGTACGGAATTCGTGACGAGCAACCTTTTTGAGGAAGGTAAAATATCTCTGGTATTCACCGAAGATATCTTGCATGCCGCGTACTCGTGGAGGGAGTTCCATATGTTATAAGTAATAGTGAATAAGTAATAGTGAATAGTTCGGAAGCAGATACCGAAGGGCTCTTAATCAAAAATGAACAATCTCTGAAACCAAAAATACTCTCGAAAGTCCCGAACTGACGGGCAGCTCGGGAAGTGAGTTGATATAGGGTGAGTATATGGAAAAAGTGGGAAAAAGCAAAAAATTAGCGTTGTCCCATGTAATCCGATAATTGAATATGTAATTTAGCTGTCAAATTTTTAGCTTTAATTTCTTCTATATTTCAAACTCGTTCCCATATTATCGCTGCAGTAGAGTGAGCATCATCAGTATGAAAAAGAGGTAGTTCATTGTCAGGAATCTTTCTAAAAGAGTATTGGTTATATCTATATCCAGATTCTTTCGTAAAAAATATACAGTGATCTTTATTGAGAGTACTTATGAGTGGATTAATTATTTCGTTTATTTCTATATCTGACCAAAGGCCAATAAGTACAATAGGATACTCGTTAACTGCACTTGTGTCTTCAAAAAATGTATGAAATGCATTGGTATTGCCACTGTATTGATACACACTTCGTCAATTAAATCTATATAATTCTTTAGCGCCTGATATTGGTAATTTCTCCATAGACTTAAATTTTAGATTATATTTTATATTAATAAAATGAATTATTCATATTTATCAAAACTTGTTTTATGCTTTTTATTCAGATTCAATAGGATCCATATTTCCTACAAACAGAGTACTGTATGTTATTGGAGGAAGATTAAGTGATCCTATGGATTCATCTATTATTTTCACTCAATCTGGAGAGATAAGTGAGATCCGCATATGAGTTATGAATTGTATGGCTTGAGCATGATCTCTATTGAGTCCTCAGATAGGTATATTCTTATGAAGGTTGAGTTGTCAAGAAAACGAACTATCAAGTAAAAGACTTGTTTCGTAACCTAGCACAGGCATTCCTACATATTTAGGAAATTCTTTTCAAACAACTCCAGTTGGTTTTACCTTCGGATAATTCCTTATTCTAGATTCAAATTGCCCAATAGAGCCTCTTTCAGCTAGTAATTCTGCTTTGAAGGCTGATTCAGCAGAGGGTCAAGCAGTCATCCGAGTTCTCGTCATATCAAAGATTTTTTTCAATGGTTGAAGAAAAGATACTCCAGCACCCTTTAATACAGCATCTCTGACTTCCGATATGACTTTGTCATTATGCGTATCTTCTCTCTTAAGACTCACCTTTCATATACCCTTATACGTGACTGTATCTCTTATGGTTGTAAGATCAAGTGATCGTGAAGACACGCCATCAAATACAACTATGCCCTGAACTTTGAGAACTGTTCATGGAACAATATCCTCGATCTTTAGTTTTTGTCAGATATCTAGCAGGGGTGGTCCCCATACTAGCCCACCTTCAGAAGTTTTCTGACGAACCTTAATACTAGAAGATGTAGCAGTAATATTCATAATAATTTTTATTATACATATTAATATATTTTGTCAAAACTTGTTTTATACTTTTTTTTCTATATACTCCAGCAATACTTACCTATACACAAATCATGGACCTCAAAAACCTCTCACTTATCGAACTCAGTGACCTCATCAAGTCAGGAAAAACCACCTCAGATGAGATATATACATATTTTCTCAACCGAACGAAAGAGTACAATGACGAACTGAACGCTTTTACAACACTACCTCAAGAGAGTGTCGTGACAAGTGGACTCCCGATCGCGATCAAGGACCTCTTCTGTGAGAAGGGGATCCGCACGACGGCGGGATCTCTGATGCTCGAGAACTTCGTCCCACCATACGAGTCGACCGTGACTGCCCGCATGAAGACAGCTGGATATGTGAGCTTCGGTAAGACCAATCTCGATGAGTTCGCGATGGGAGGAAGTGGAGAAAATAGTGCTTTTGGCCCTACTCGTAACCCATGGGATCCTACTCGTATCCCTGGAGGATCGTCATCTGGATCGGCGGTAGCGGTTGCGGCTGGTCTCGTCCCAGCGGCTCTCGGGACAGATACTGGAGGATCGATCAGGCAGCCTGCGAGTATGTGTGGTATCGTCGGGTTCAAGCCTGGATATGGTCGCAACTCTCGCTATGGAGTCATGGCGATGGCATCGTCTCTGGATTGCCCTGGGTATTTTACTCGGACGGTTCGTGATGCTGGTATGCTCTACGAGGCGACTGCAGGACACGATGCGCACGATGCGACGAGTCTCACAGAAGGAGTGACAGTCGATGCGAGTATCTGGGAGCGTCAGGATCTGAAGTGAGTAAAGGTGGGGATACCTCGCGAATACTTCATCGACGGGATCGATCCAGGCGTACGTAGAGAGATCGACAACGCTATCGCGAAAATCCGCGAACTCGGTGCAGAAGTCATAGAGATCTCACTTCCTCATACTGAGCATGGCGTATCAGTCTACTATACGATCTGTCCAGCAGAGGTCGCATCGAACCTCGCCCGCTATGATGGGATCCGCTATGGGACACTCGCAGGAGCAGGTGGAGATATCGTAGAGAACCGATCAGCGAGCCTCGGTGACGAGGTCCAGCGTCGCTCTCTGATGGGATCATTCGTCCTGTCATCAGGATTCTATGATGCTTATTATAAAAAAGCCTCCGCAGTACGCGAACTGATCCGGCAGGATTTTGCGGCAGCATATAAGCTCGTCGATGTCATCGTCACGCCGACTGCACCGACCGTCGCATGGAAGATTGGAGCGAAGTGAGCTGATCCACTTGCACTCTATCTCGAAGATGTATTCACGCTGCCTGCCTCACTCGCAGGACTCCCAGGACTCACAGTCCCAGTCGGATACGCGTCACCAGCAGATGATGCAACTGTCGATCTCCCGGTCGGACTCCAGATCCTCGGTCCAGTTCTCTGAGAAGAATCAGTACTCATGGTAGGCAATGTGATCGAGCAGGCGATGCGGGTAGTGGTGGAGAGCAAAAAACCGAAAATATTTTAGTTTTTGTGACTTTTGGATATAATACGACCCAATTACTAATCCTATATTGTATGCTCATTATATCTGATTTTTCCAAGACATTTACGACTGCCATGATGCCATCCACTTGGTCTGCCTTTGCGAAGAGTGGTATACTATGAGAGGGTTATCTTGCTGAGCGAAATACTCTGTTTGATCGATACTTCCATTATGAACAAGAGGGAAATATCGAAAAGACAAATGAGTGGTTTCGTTTGCATGCAGCACTCTTTGTCAAATATGGCCTAACACTAGCTCAGATACAGGCACTTGTATCTGATAATTCTCTATACCAAACCAGAGAAGGTGTTTCAGATTTTATAGATGCTGTACGAACTCAGGGGCATACACTGGTGATTATTAGTTCTGGTTTTACTGCAGTGATCAAGGCCTGGTTTGATATGTATCACATAGATTATCGAGATATTCACATTATTGCCAATGAATTTGTATTTGATTCTCAGGGTAGAGTCATCTCAATTGGTGATCTCACGCGGACACCACTCGATAAATATGCAGGGACTGACAGCTTGATAGAAAAGGCTGATATATTGCTTGGGGATTCTCCTGAAGATATCCCTAATAGTTTTTTGTGAAATTCATATGGATTCACGGATGAGGAGAAAGGATTTGTAGTAAAACTCGGAAAAGAGGGAAATATGAAGGATGTGATAGAATATCTGAAATAAGTTCGTATGAAAAAAGATCTAATCCGCTGTCCTTGGTGTGGCACCACCGATCAACTCTACATCGATTACCATGATAACGAGTGGGGAGTTCCTGTTCACGATGATCGTGTCTTGTTCGAGTTCCTGACCCTGGAGTGAGCGCAGGCAGGACTCTCCTGGATCACAGTACTTCGCAAAAGGGAACAGTATCGCCACCATTTCCATGATTGGGATATAGAAAAAATATCCACAATGACTGATACGGAACTCGAAAATATCCTCCTCGATCCAGGCATCATCCGCAATCGACTGAAGGTGTACTCAGTTCGTAAAAATGTGATCGCAGCACTTCAAATCCAAAAAGAATTTGGGAGTTTGGATAATTATTTCTGGAGTAATGATTGGGAAACTTCTCCCCCTTATAGGGGGAGTCAGAGGGGGTACCTCAACAATATCCCACCTAACCTCCCCTATAAGGAGAGGAACCAGACGATCAACCACGGACTCACTCTCACGGACTTCCCGACAGAGTCAGAGATGTCACGGAAAATCTCCAAAGATCTCAAAAAACGAGGCATGTCATTCATCGGATCGACTATCATCTATGCCTGGATGCAGGCAGTCGGTATGGTCGATGATCATGTCGATTCCTGTTTTCGAAAAAAAGAATTGCAAAAATAGGTAAGTATGGTAAAATACCGATATATTATTTTTTAAATATAATGGGTCTTCCCCAGTTATCGGTTAGTTTTGCGGAGTAATTTGAGTATTTCTTTGTAGATATCTTTTCCGTTTATACGACAATTATACCTAAATTCAGATTCTTTCAAGTAATAATAAAAGTAGGCTTTTTTGATTCCATTGAATCGAGAGAGTCTTCTTTTTGTGAAGCTCCAAAATGACTCAATTCCGTTAATATGTTGGTTTCATCGGGCAAATTCATTGGCCCCATGATGCACTCTGTAGTGTTTTTCAGGGTAAATAGAAAAAATAGTGTGCTGTTTGCACACTATTTTTTGCTCTGTGAAGCCAAAAGAGTAGGATGGAAGTTCCCTATTTATTATCCTCGAATATTATGCTAAAAAAAATGCCCTAAATGTGCTTCTTTTGAGCT
>JANOIH010000019.1:0-12791 GCA_031407385.1 Candidatus Altimarinota bacterium
AGCTCAAAAGAAGCACATTTAGGGCATTTTTTTTAGCATAATATTCGAGGATAATAAATAGGGAACTTCCATCCTACTCTTTTGGCTTCACAGAGCAAAAAATAGTGTGCAAACAGCACACTATTTTTTCTATTTACCCATACTTTTGCTTGAAATAAGAAATTTCAATTTGAATCTTTCCCATCTATTCGTTCAGGATGAATTATATCTATATTAGTGTTCATAAGTAGAAGAGTTAAAATTTTAAAAAACCTCCCCGAATTTCGGAGAGGTCTATGGTGATTGCTATAGTCACGACAAAGTACCTATCCGAGTGGAGAGATCGTCTTAATCGTGATGATAGTGTTTCGCTGAGTCATATATCGAATATATAGAAAAGAGGGGAGAAGTCAAAAAAATCCTAAAATCTCTCTGGAAGTATCGAATCGAGGACTCGCTCGATATCTGGGAATATACTCGCAAAGTCTGATCAAGTGGTGAGATACTGAACTCACTCTATCGCACTATCAGCTCGCATCACATCGAGTACATGGTCGAACTCGTGCATACCAGGAACGCTGATCCCAACTCCCTCGAGCTCACTGGTGAACTGGACGACATGAGATGTCTCGAGGAATACGAGAGGAGTGTCTGATGCTTCACCACGCGCACGTAGCCAGGGAACGACGGATGCTGCTGTATGTGGATCGATTCCGTGCTGGTATTTTGCACCGAATTCTCTGATGGCATCGAGTCGCTCAGTATCAGTCGATGTCGAAGAGGTGAATACTGACTGGATTCGAGCTAGAGTCGTTGTATCGACTTGGAAGTATCCATTTTGAGCCAGTTCATCGTACCAGTTTCTCACCTTCTCTGCATCTCCATCGACCATATCATAGAGCATACGTTCGAAGTTAGAACTCTTCGCGATATCCATGCTCGGAGCGTTGGTGACAGCTACGAAGTCCTTGCCATCTTGTTTCGGTGGCTCATATCGCCCCGTCTGGAAGAATACATGGAGCATATCGTTCTCATTGGTTGCTATATTGATCCTCTCGATCGGGAGTCACATACGCATCGCATAGTACCCAGCGAGTGCGTCACCGAAGTTGCCAGATGGGACTGAGAAACTGATTTTTTCTCCTAGCTGGATACTGCCCATACGCAGGAGCTCCCCATACGCACGGAAGTAGTAGACCGTCTGTGCCAGGATACGTGCGATGTTGATCGAGTTAAAAGAAGTGATATTATATTTTTCTTTGAACTCTCGATATTCTGGAGAGTTAATCTTCTTCACGATATCCTGAAGTGGATCGAACGATGCATCCGCGAGGAGGGTAAAAGCGTTCGGATTCTCTACGATCCCATTCACCGCTTGGAGTCGCTGCACCACCGATGGTCCCGTACTCGGGAGCATAAAAATAGAACGAATATTGGTTCACTTCACACCACTGTGAGCCGCGTTGATCGTATCTCCTGATGAGGCTCCGAGGACATGGACTATCTTGCCTCTGGTGAGGACAGAGAGCAGTCGTGGGAGGAATTCGAGGGCGATATTTTTGAACGCGAAAGTCGGGCCATATCCCAGATGCAGAGAATAGAGATGCTCTGTGATGTGACGAACGGGCGTGATATCAGCATCGTGCCACTGGCTGCCGTATGCAGCATCGATGATACTCGCGAGTTCTCCTGTAGAGATACCGAAGCTCCATGCACCTAAGACTACCTTCGCGATCTCCTGATAACTCTGAGTCCGCATGCCTGCGAGAGTCTCCACACTGATCTGTGGGAAGCTCGTCGGACACCAGAGTCCTCCAGAGAGAGGCTGACTCGTGATGATCCCTCGGCGAAGCGATATCTGTTCGTCGCTGCGAGAGTCCTGCAGCAGTGATGGGATGCTATGGTCTGACGTGATATACCTCATGACAAAATCGAGTACCAGGTCGGCGTCTTGCTCAGGAGTAGTCCCCACAGGAAGTGAACAGGTGAGATCGGCGTATTGCTCATAGTATCCTCGTCTATACGCGAGAACCGCTCCTACTGAGGCGAATCGTGGATGCTCCCCGTGCATCCCCACGATACGAGAGACTCATCGCTCTTCTGCACGGCGTGCGACCTCGGCATCATCGAGATCGAGATAGAGTACGATCATACGTTCTCGGATATGCTCGATCGCTTCTTGTTCCAGTACGAGACTTCCTGAGCTCGCGAATACCATGCCATCGAGGATGTATGTTCTCCCTTCTCACTCTCGTCCGTATGACTCTATGACGAACTCTCACTCCGCCTGGAGGAATCCATCGTCACCAGTCTCCTGGAGCACTCGGCTGACGCCATCAGCTCACCATGATCACTCGAGTCACTCATCATCCATATCATGGAACTGCATACCGAGCTTCTCGGCAAGGAGTTTCCCTATAGTGGTTTTACCGGTTCCAGATGGGCCGATCAGCGCGATACCAACTTTTCACATGGGAGACGACATAGAGAAAAAGGATGAGGAATATGTATCTGCAGAGTATGGGAAAGGGAGAATATGTCAAAAATAAAAATCTCCAGAAGTGGATATTTTAGAAGATACTAACTACACCTCATATCTCTCGAGATAGGTCGTGAGTTGGCGGTTCACCCTGAGGAATGTTGTACACTTCGAGAAGTGCTTCAGCCGAGTGGCTCCCATATATGTTCCTGTACTCCTGTTGGCCTCAGGAGGACGTCGGAGTATTCGAGATTGATATCTTCGTCGATACGCATAGGAGAAAAAGGTGAGCAAATAATACACCAAAACCGATGCAGCATAGCGAAGGCATGGGCGAATTACTAAAGATTTTATCGAGATACGTGTATTATCGAGTTATCCCTTGGTGACTGATATCATCGTATGGCCTCCACAACTTCATCTACTTTCATTCGGGTAGTATCGATAACCATATCATAGAGCCTCTTATCATTTACTTGGAGTCCATATATCTGGAGATATCTTTCTTCATCAGATCTCTTTCTTGCCGCATTTGCTTTCTCTACATCAGTAGCTGAATCATATTGAGCTTCTCATTTCCGTCACCCGCCTATATATTCACTATAGATTCTTTCAGCTGCTACTTCAGGATCTACGATCATCAGTACTTTGAGCGAATGAGGTATCGTCATAGGTCACACTCGACCATCTATTATTCCTGGAATGTCACTATCTCACCTCATTACTTGCATTCGGTTTGCCTCTATATCATATTGAGGATCTTTTTTTGCGCGTTCTGTCATCTCATCGAGTGATATTCCATTCTGCTCTGCGAGAACCCTCATGAAAGTACCACCAGAGAGCCTGAGTATACGAGTCTCCTTTTCGAGTTTCTTCGCTGCATCAGATTTCCCAGCTCAGAGATCACCTTGGAGTGTGATGAATCGACGATCAGGTACAATGATTGATTCCACATTCTTTGCCGTAGAAGAAGGATACCACATTCTTTTTACATCACCTCAAAAATTACTATGGACTCATGTATGAAGCTCATACTGTTTTGTTGTATTAAGTACGAGAGTATTACGATGGCAGTGATTATTCTGGTGCATAGAAAAAGTATAAAAAGCTATTCGAGTTCTGTTGTCCCTGGAGGCTTCGGAGTTATATCATAGAGTACTCGACTGATTTCTGGAACCTCTGCAGTAATACGCGATACGATAGTATTGAGTACTGACTCAGGCATATGCTCTGTACCAGGCATGATTGCATCACCAGTTTTGAAGTTTACTGTCTTGAATGGTCTGATTACAATAGAACGATTTCAGTCTACTCCGAATCCAACAGGTATGGATGCTACTGGGGTCTGGCTGATATACCCGACTAGTCCTGCTTTCTCGAATTCGTCATGGACAATCTTGTCAGCATGACGCACCTGATCCGCAGTCTCGGTTGAGAGATACGTAGGAGTGATGTCGTGTACCTCAGTTGCATCTATTCTTGATCCAAACGCATACATAACGCGACATACTCCATGTATGCGTGTGAGTTCTTCGCGTATTTTTGTAAGCTCTTCCCAGTTTGGATTTTTATCTCCAGAGAGAGTCACGAGGTTGCCGTATACTCGCTCATCTCAGGCAATTCATACAGCCTTGACTGGCAAGATTGTGGCTTGTATTCAGGTATTGTTCATTACTTCTTGAATCTGTGGAGACAGTTTCTTGAAGTCTTCAGTATTTGGTTCCGCTGCACAGATAATACGTATAGCAATACCAGGACCAGGGAAAGGATTTCTTACTATCATATTTTCTCAGAGTCACAGCTCTCTTCCTATAGATCTGACACCATCCTTCATCTGCGTTACGAGTGGTTCGATGATTCGTTTCTCAGCAAGGAGTTTTACCACTTCTTGGGATCGATTATGGTGGGTTTTTATTTTCTTTGCATTACCACCTGCATCTGTTGCTCCACTTTCCTTGACATCTGTACTGAGAGTTCACTGTGCCAAGAGGAAGTCATCACGAAGCTCGAGCCTCGCACTTACTGTATCACGCACATGCATAAATGCATCACCGATAATCATGCGCTTGACTTCAGGATCCGTCACATCTCGGAGCTTAGGAGTCTC
The DNA here is from genome assembly GCA_031407385.1 of Candidatus Altimarinota bacterium. Lineage (GTDB taxonomy): Bacteria > Patescibacteriota > Gracilibacteria > BD1-5 > UBA2023 > JABFSX01. The sequence goes on from JANOIH010000019.1 coordinate 4,566, forward strand.
TTGTCCATCGATTATTGTTGTTGCATTCAGGAACTCTTCTTGGGCATCGATAACATGTATCTCGAGTCATGTTGCATCTTTGAGATCTTTTCGTACTTGTTCGACTTCACCCTGACGCATGAATCAATTGTCGATAAATACAGGGAATATCTGTTCAGGTCTTAGGGCCTTCTTCAAAAGCGCAAGACATACTGTTGAATCTACTCCACCACTGACGAATGTGAGTACCTGCTTCTCTCCTACTGTTTCTCGGATCTCAGAGATAAGTCTCTCTGTGAGTTCCTCAGTTGTCTCTGGTGTACCAGGAATGAGCTTAGCTACTTTCTGAAGGAAATTATCTATCATCACCATACCATTCGGGCTCGTATATGCCTCTGGATGTCACTGGATACCAACTATAGGGAAGTGTTCGTGTGCCATCACTGATATGATACCATTGGACGAACGAGCTAATTCTTCATATCCTGCTGGTAGAGTTGTGACACTATCCCCATGAGTGAGTTGTATCTCGTTAGGAGAACTGATATCATTAAATAGTGGATGATATCACTCGGAAAATTCTATCTTGAGAACTCATTCTTCACGTTTCCCTGTATCGATCGTACCACCTGCAAGATAAGCAATAAGTTGCATACCATAACAGATACCAAGTGTTGGAAAACCACCATTGAGAATAGCCTTATCAAGAGTTGGTGCACCGTCTCTATCGACACTATCTCCAGATCCAGATATGATAAGAGCCCCGAAGTTCTTCTTGAGGTCTTCTGGTGTTGGGAGATTGTCTGCACCGAATTCTGTTACGGCAAATCCGAGAGCTCGCACTCGTTGGACAAGCACATCAGTCAGTTGAGATCCACAATCGAGTACAGCAATAGGCTTGGAACTTGTATCAAGGGCAGCAGTATTCGAATTCATAATCACAAAATTATAAAAGATATAAATAATTATCGATGCGGACTCAGTCATCTCACGAGTGCGAGATCTTCACGTCTCGGTCAGGTTCAGACTATCACTTCACGAGATCTGCCATCAGCGAACATAGCAGCAAGAATAGATTCTATCGTATACCGTATAGCAATACCGAGTTTTTCATCAGTTACTGTCATATCTCCAGAAACAGTTCTCTCTACCACACTCGATGCTTGTGTATCGAACATCTTTGTACTATTCATATCTTCACGAGATGGATAACCACGCAGGAGACTCTCAGGATTTATACCTACAGTATCTCTACCATCATGATTCTCTGGACGATGTCATACATGACGGATCGTTTTATCTATTTGATAACTATATCCCGTAACAAATGGTATCTTTCCATCTGTTAGTGTAGCGAAGTCGGATAGTCCATCAACACGGTTGAGTACGGGTACTATGATATCTCGCATCTTCGGATCCATTCACTTCAATATGAGCTCTACAGCTCGGGCGATCTCTACGAGAGATATCTTCACGATATCGCGAGGACGTCATGTACTCACACCGAATTCCTTATATTTTACCCTGAGGGCCTTCAGGACTTCTGTTTCGAGATACTTCATAAAGCCGATCGGACGAGTACCGACACTGCTCGGAGGAAGCTTCATCACCGCAAATATATTGGCTATCTGCGCTGGCTTGATACCAGTTGCTTCACAGAAGGACTCTATATTGGCATTGGACTTGGTTCACCAGATAGACTGTTCTTCTCAGATGAGAGCAGCTTGAGCACCTTCTCATACGAATTTTTCTCATTTTGCTACTCGTCCTGCTATGAGTTCTCGCTCATCACAGAGACGTATTGCCACAGTACCTACCTTTTCTCTTAACAATGATATCTGTTTGTTATTTTCTTTCTTTATCTGATCAAATGATACATTCGGGAAATATTTTTGGATGAGATTCCATTCTTTCTCAACAAATGCTGTATATAAGTTTGGATTTTGGAGAGCATATTCGATCGTGATATCTTTTCTCTCTATATTGAGTTGTTCGAGTGTTCTCGCGAGTACCTCGTATTCACTCTTCTCAGATTCAGCAGTATAAGTGAGCGCATGATCGAGTATGTCGAATGTCTTCCCATATGCAGGCGCGATACCACTCCCAGTCGAGCCGAGGCGACGTACACCGAGTCTCTCTCGTATCTCCTCAGAGAGTGCATCCATGAGGACATGATGGACTCAGATCAGAGGAGCATATCTTGATATATAGAGTCGACCGTCTGGATTAACTCACTTACTTCTCACTTGCCCGAGCTCTGGCATGACTCAGGCTCGTATCGGGGAACCATCTTGTCGTTTTCACTGGAGCATATCGAGGCTATGAGGACATATGATGTTTGTGTGATCTCACTGATTCCACATCTCGTAGCTATCGGCAGGATTTTTCTCATCTTTTTTCTTCAACTTTGGGAGATCGATACCGACGACACAAGTGCGTGCGATGATAGCGATCTTGCGCGGATCTACGATCGATGATGGCACTATATGGAGATCATATTCCATCCCGTTCACCACGAGAGTATGTCCAGCATTGTGACCCCCGTTGAACCGTATCCCATGTCACGGCAGACTATCTACTATTTTTCACTTACCCTCATCACCGAACATCATACCGACTACTATATCTACAGGCAGATCCTGAGATCGGCGCATATAGTCTGGATTTACTACATTGGCTGATCGGATGAGTATCCCTGCACTATTTGGTTCGAAAGATTCCTGATTCATATACAAATATTATAAAACCATGTATTTATATCTTTCTATTGACGTATGTCAAATTAAAATCATTAAAATTATTCAAAACAGTTATTATAATAAAATCAGTTGACAAGTAATGTAGATTATATATATTTAAATGAATTTATTCTTTAAAGTAAATACATTCTATGAATGCCATTCAAGGTTTTGGAGCTGCTACCGATTGATTGCAGTATCTACAGTATTTTAATAATACTCCTGATACACTGAGACCAGCATTCCGAATCGGAGAGCCATGGAATGGAGAAAAAATACCACAAGAGTGACTTAACTTCCGTGTCTACTATTCGTGGGAACAATATATCACTCTCGCAAAGTCACTTGCATCAAAAATACGAGAATCAGGAAGCTCATATACTCGCGTTGTATGACTCTCGAAATGATGATGCTTTATCGCTGATATGGTCGCTCATGAACTCGCACTTCCACTTGGATTCATAGGATTGCAATCGTATAGTTGAGATACACAATCATCAGGCATGAAAGAGACTTTTAATGCAATTCCTGAAAATCCAGGGAAAGTACTGGTTATAGATGATATGAGAGATAGTGGTAAATCGTTACGATTTTTACGAGAGAAATATACTGAGTCACTTGGGGATTTTGATGTTGCCACACTCCTCACCAAGGATCGACCAGATGCAAAAGATATAGTAGTAAAATATACGGTATTTGAAGATCATCCTGCAATATGGGTTGTACAGCCTGGAGAGTGAGATTTTGAGAATCCGACAGCATGACATGATGTATGGATAGGTACATTCTGAGCTTACAAGAATATCACACAAGAGGCACAGAAACTCGCAGAGAGTATTAGAGAACATACGTCTATCATTGCATATTCAGACTGACAAAACCCACAATATAATTCTGCATATCCAATGTGAGTCGCACTCGCACGTATCACATGAAAACCATTTTTTCCTGTTACGCCTGCAACAAAAGATAATGTCTGAGCAATTATAGAACAAGGCAAGATCCTACTATGAAAAATGCCATACGTACACACGAACGATACTAGTTTTTCTATATAGACACACATAACTCTTACTTACCTTATGCGACTACACGCTGATGCACAGCTCACAGAATTACTTTGGGAAGTTCCAACTATTCCTGTGACAGTTTCTTTCGATAGTAATGGATATATGTGAATGCAAGAATGACATAACTTACATAGACTCTGTCCGAATGAAGATTCATATACAGATGATGTAGGGAATTCTTGACTATACCAATCCAAGATACCATCAGGAGGCATTACATATCCACGATACTATGCGTCTGAACAACAATTCGCAGATATTAATCGACTTCCTTTTGAGCAATGACAAGAGATATTCCAGCAGATTATACAACAAAATAAAGAAAATGTGTCATTGCTCCTAGATAATATATCGTATCTTTACAATATATGGGGTAAGCTTCCACAAGGCACTCGGAATATAACAGAGAGGATTACTATTTATACAGAAAATAAGCAAATAGCAGAATCACTTCGCAAGTTCGAAGGAAATATCATCTCTATAGTACACTGAGATATTCCCACAGACCAACACAAAGGAAACATCGAGTGGACTCGTGATGGTAATGTTCTCCGTATCAAAATTTCATAATCTCAACCTCCAGCATAATAAAAACCCCAGATTGCTCTGGGGTTTTTGACGAATGATTGAACGGCATTGGTCGACGGGAGTATAGAGAGAAGAAGCGAGAAGTCAAAAGATTTAGGTTGATTGTTTAGTTTTTGGCATTTCTTTTCCATTGAGCGTGTAGGTGACTTTGCCAGTTGTATCAGTATGTTTCTCGAATCACTCAGCTCACTGGTATCAGGCAAGTGCCTCCACTTTTCAGATATTCAGATTTTTTTTTGGCATATTGAGTTCGATCACTTGCCCTGGTTGGACGACTGGACAGATATCATCTTTTGGGATTTCTCCCTTCAGTCTCGCACATGCTGACTTTGCCATAGAGAATACCTCTCACTTGGTGAGATTCGGAAAAGCTGTTCGTATTGCTGATATCACGCCTTCTCACTTTCGGATGATGACGTTATTGATGTCTCCTATGGAATTTATCATAGTTTTATTTTACGAATATTGCCTGTAATACCCAGAATATAGTACCAGCGAGGACAGTAGATACTGGGAGCGTGAGCACCCATGCGAGCAGGATCGACTTGATGGTTCCGCCTTGGAGTCAGTTTTTACCATGTTCATGTGCCATAGTACCAGCGACACCTGACGACATGATATGAGTCGTCGAGACTGGGAGATGGAGATAGGTTGCCGCCTGGATCGTCGCCGCCGTCATGAGAGATGCGACCGTCGCCTGAGCATAGGTGAGCTTGTCTTTGCCGATCTTCTCGCCTATGGTGATCACGATCCGCTTCCACCCGACCATCGTCCCGAGACCGAGAGAGACTGATATCATGATGATGACCCATACTGGGATCGCCTCCGTACCACCGATGATACCAGGGATATCAAAATCTGCTGGGAAGAACGCGATCAGGATGAGCATAGCGAGACCGACACCCTTCTGTCCATCGTTGGATCCATGAGCAAAGCTCACGAGGATACTCGATCCGATGAGAGTCGTCTTGATCCAGGTCTTCGGATACTTGTTCCAGAATCTACCAGGATGTGAGAAGAAGTCAGTATTGCGGACATAGAGATGGAGTATATGCATCGCCCCGAAGGCAAGAAAGAATCCAAATACTGGTGAGAAGAGGAGTGACTCAAATGTAGAGATCACCTTCGCCATCGGGAGGACGACCGATGTATCCATATAGTGCATCACGAGTGATACGCCCAGGATCGATCCGATGAGCGTATGCGAGCTCGATGCGGGGAGTCCGAGATACCAAGTTCCGAAGTTCCAGATGATCGCTGCGATCAGGAGAGCGAGCACTGCTGATACACCGAACGCCATACCAGAGCTCGCGATCTTGTCCAGAGGGAGGAGCTTCATGATGCCAATAGCGACACCCGTACCACCGACGACTACACCCAGGAAGTTAAAAAAAGCAGCGAGCAGAACTGCTTTCTTTGGTGCAAGCGAGTTGGAATAGATGACTGGTGCGACAGCATTGGCTGTGTCGTGGAACCCGTTGATGAACTCAAAAGCACATACGAGTGCGAGACAGAGTCAGGCGAAGAGGAAAGTATATTCCATAAGTAGGAGATAGATAATAGGAGGGAGGAGATAGGAGAACCTAGATCGTAACTCATACCATCTTGTCACAATAGATGAGAAAAAGCAAAAAAATGAATACTTTTCTTCACGTCCCTTTTCCTTTTCTCATCCTTCTTTTCTCTCATTTTCAATGAAACACGCCGACTGCTTCTTTTTTGACTTTCCCCCGAGAAAAAATACCATTATAGAGTTGAGGAACCTGGTTCCTCGACATCTATGCAAATTATCTTATTTCTCCTCTTTATTCTTAATCTTTGAGCTTATGTGCTGAATATTCGCCTACAATGGACGAGAGAATCCGATCCCACTCCTCGTCGAGGGACTGCGCAATCTCGAATATCGTGGATACGACTCTGCAGGAGTTTTTGCAGTTGCGGCTGATGGACACTTCTTCCTAGAGAAGGCAGTCGGTAAGGTATCTGCTCTCGCGACCCGTGTGGAGAAAAACGATACTCGCAATGATGCCTATATAACAGGGATCGCGCATACTCGCTGGGCAACTCATGGAGGAGTGACGGAGGCGAACTGCCACCCGCACCGCTCGAGTAATGATCGGTTCTTCGTCGTGCATAATGGTATCATAGAGAACTATCGTGAGCTGAAGGCGATGCTCATCGCGAAGGGATACGTGTTCTACTCTGAGACAGATACTGAGGTAGTAGCGAAGCTCATCGAGGATATGTATGATGGAGATATATTTTCGACTTTTGAACGAGTACTCTCACAACTCGTCGGTGCGTATGCACTCGCAGTGGTCGATCGGGAAGAGCCAGATACGCTGATAGGGGCCAAGCTCGGGAGTCCCATGATCGTGGGAGTGTCTGAGGGAGGGACTTTTCTCTCATCGGATATCAACGCCGTCTCTCGTGTGGCGAGTGAGTTCGTCATGCTCGAAGACCATGAGATCATCCGCATCCAGTGAGGGAGTTATTCTGTATTCGCATTGGGGCGAGAGGTGGACAAGGCTCGAGAGAAGATCACTGAGGAATTCCAGACTGCGATGATCGGGGATTTTGACACCTTTACCGAGAAGGAGATCTCTGAGATCCCAGAGGTCCTACGCAATGCACTCTCTGGACGTGTGAACCTCGACACGTATGAGATCCGTAGTAGTACCCTCGATGCCCTCGCAGACCAGACGATCGATCGTATCGAGATCATCGCGAGTGGATCGAGCTACTTCGCTGGAGTCGTGGGTTCGTACTGGTTCCGTGAGCTCGCGCATCTGCCATGTGATGTCCGCATCAGTAGCGAGTTCCTCTATGATACGTTCCTCCCGTCTCGCACGACACTCTATATATTCATGTCGCAGTCAGGGGAGACGGCCGATGTGCGTGAGTCACTGAAGATGGTCAAAGAAAAGGGATGTCTTACCTTCGGTATCGTCAACGTCGTCGGTTCTACGATCGCGCGCATGACGGATATGGGACTCTATACACATGCAGGAGTCGAGGTCGGTGTCGCATCGACCAAGAACATCGTCGCTCAGCTCGCTGTCCTTCTCACGATGGCACTCTCTCTGGGGTTAAAAAGGGAACTCCAATCCAAGGACGCACGTGAGATCATCTCTCATCTGCGTGATCTCCCTGCCAAGCTCGCAGAACAACTGCGAGACGCCAAGAAGCTCAACCCACTCATCGAGAAATACTCGAAATATAAGAACTTCTTCTACCTCGGGCGCAATCTCCTCTACGGAACTGCAGCAGAGTGTTCGCTGAAGCTCAAGGAGCTCACCTATCTCCATGCTGAGTGCTACTCTGCAGGCGAGCTGAAGCATGGCCCACTCGCGCTCGTAGACACGAGTATGCCGACGATAGTGCTGAACCTCGAGTGAGTCATGACTGAGAAGACAGCATCGAACATCAAAGAAGTCAAAGCCCGCAACGGCGTCGTCCTCTGAGTCGTCACCGTCTGAGACACTATGGATGATCTCTATGATGACCGCATCGAGGTGCCGACATCGCATCCACTGCTCTCGCCATTCCTCCCACTCATCCCGATGTGGCTCTTCGCTGTCGGTATCGCGAAGAAGCTCGGCAATGACGTCGATAAACCACAGAACCTCGCGAAGAGTGTGACGGTGGAGTAGGTCTCTGTCATAATCTTGTATATGGGGATCCAGCGCTCCACTTTCTTCTATATTTTTAATTAATCCATCTGTCTAAATCCACCCCCTCTGGGGGTGGACCCACATAGGCTCTGCCACTGTAACCGTTGACTCGAAAAAAGGTTATGATATCCTAGACTTTGCAAAAAGACCCTAGAACTTACATCATAACCTTTTTTC
>JANOIH010000023.1:0-25450 GCA_031407385.1 Candidatus Altimarinota bacterium
CTTGCCTTATCTCTTTGTTTCATATAATTACTTCCATACCCTCGATATACCAAATACTACTAACTGACTAGAATGATATTTTTCTCATCTCAAATCCAAAGTACGGATACATAGATGACTAAAAAAGGAGAGAAAAATCAAACTGATTCTTTCTCTCCTATACAGCTAAAAACGATCATTCCAGCCACACACTATTTTCCATTAAGCCTAAAAAGTAGAAGAAAAATAAGAAAGGTAAATAGGCTAGTGAAAAATATAAGATTACGATCAACTTTTTTCAATATGTAATAACCGATAATTGCAACCATAAAATATATAGGAAGAATCTGTCAAGTAGTTAAGTGCCATATATCATCTGGAAAATAATAGAAGATATAATTTCAAAATAGAAGTAAGAATGAACCATTGAAAATAATCTCAAGTAGGACGGCTTCAAATGACATGATTAAAGAAAGATAGCCAGTGTGTACTATGCCATTTTTTATAAGAAAACTATGAAATAACGATAAATGAAATCCATATAATCCCCATATAAATAATGAATATATAGAAGTATATGAGTGATGTATTGGCAATAGATGATACTGCCATAAAGGTTGTTCAAAAAAGAACTGATAAGTGATGCTCATAAATACCTCACCATACATACCTACAAATATCATTGTAGGTATGTATAAAAACATCCTATCCCTTGCTGGGATGAGCCATTTTTTCTGGACTAAACAATTGAATAAATATACAAGAACAATCCAGGTTATGGAAAATACAAAAATGTTAGATGATTCATTATTAAATATTCACATATTGTATACGAATATAAAAATATTTACTTCACCTCATAACTAAACTTCACTTCTTCCTTTTTCTCTCACATCTCTGCCACCTTCGCCTGTCATCGACTGAAGAGTGACATGAGTGATAGTATAGGGCTCGCTATAGGTGCGCGAGTGAGGAGGTTCGTATCTCTATATGCGAGGAGTGTACAGAGTGGGAAGAGGAGATAGAGTCCGAGTGATGATCCAGTTCCATAGAGCCAGATAACGAGTGCAGTGAGGAGTGTGACGATGAGTCCCTGTGCTATGAGGCCGCGATATGGGCGTGTGCCTTCACTCATGATAGATGGGAGAGTGAGGAGGTTGATCGCTGGGATCGCGATGATCCATGACGGGAGGATGTATGGAGTGGTTGGTGCGATGACGGTTTCGTAGAGTTTCAGTTTTTCGCTATACACGCTACCATAGTTCCCGCGCTTCTCTCCACCGAAGGCGACACGGAAGAAGTCATACAGTGAGATCGCACTCGCAGCGATATGTGCCTCGATGCTCGCATATGTCGGGATATAGGCGTAGAGTGAGAGAGAGAGGAACACATCATACATGAAGAGGTAGACTGCCGTCACGATGAAGAGGACGATCGAGAGGATTGTGATCGCGAAGACGAGTGTCGAGACGGATCCTCCGTAGAACACGATGAGTGTTATGAGGATGAAGGCGATGAGATTGCCCACTTTTCTCCCTATCGTGTAGGGTGCGATAGGATAGCGTCTCGCGATAAAAATCCCAACAAAAGGAATAAAAGAAGCGAGTATGCGGATCTTGTCCTCTTCGCTATAGGCTCACTCGATCTGCTCGGTTGATGCAGTAAGTGACATACTCTGTACCGATGCAGCATCTACGCCATGATATGCACGATAGGCTCCATGGATGAGATATCCTGAGAGGATGAGCATATATGCGGTGAGGATGACAGAGTTCAGCGATATGCCAAAAGGAAGCTGAAAATTCAAAATTGGCTTCAATAGGAAGAGATATGCAATGAGGATGACGAGCCCAACGCCCATGATAACACTGGCACGCTTGGCATGTCCGCGGACGTATGGCTCGGCGATAGGATTCTCTCCACGTACAGCGAGGAAGAGGGGTCCGAGGAAGAAGTATGCGATCATCGCATTTATGCGGGCTTGAGTATTCATGAGTCTATACTATCGTATTAGAGTGCAAAATGCAAAAATATAACCTTTTTATCCCTTGCGAACATGATAGAGTGTGAGGATGAAGAGGAGGACCTGAGAAGCGAGTGTCACCCAAGCCGAACCGATGAACGAGTAGTGTGGGATGACGAGGAGATTGCCCACGAGATTGACGATGGCGATACCCGCGTTGATCATGAGCATCTTCTGCTGTCTCCCCTGCGCGATGAGCATATAAGTCGAGAGTGATGAGAGGGAGTAGACCAAGAATATCCACGCTACGATCCGCATCGCATCTATCGAACTCGCTCCGTGGATCATGGTCTGGGCGAAGCTCTCGGTCGATATGAGCTCGAGTATCGGTGCCGCACCGAAGAAGAGGACGAGTGAACCGAAGAGTCCTCCACCAAAGAGGAGATAGGCCGCATGGCGTACGAGCTTGCTTACCTTTTCTCTTTCTCACTTCTCGTATGCAACGGTCAGGACAGGGAGGAGTGAGTTCAGGAATACAGTTCCATAGAGCATGCCGACTTCTATGATCTTCATCGGGAGAGAGTAGAGTGCGATGACACTATCTGCGATATCTCGGGGTTCGAGGATCGATAGGAGGATAATATCCACCTTGAAGAATATCACATTCAAAAAAAGTGCCAATCAGTAGGGAAGTGAGATCACGAGGATATGTCGTATATACGTGAGATCCCATCAGAACGTGATCGGATGCCAACGTCTCGCGTACCACCACGTGAGTGCGGTCATGAGTCCATTGCCTGCGAGTCCTGCGATCATCACGAGTGTGAACCGATCCGTATGCGTCGCTCCCCATGCCAGACTCGCGAATAGGATGATCATACCGAGTGTGAGGAGCTTGCCCGCCGTGTTGGCTACGAGTGAGAACTCCGTGCGCAATATGGACTGGAGATAGCTCATGAGAGAGCTATTGACCAGGCCGAACAGTGTAAAAATAGAGGCGATCGCTATCCCGATCATCGCTTCTGGCGAGTTGTATCCATCGATGAAAAATCCGATTCCGAGGGAGAATATGATGATCAGTGCACCTGAGAGTGTACGGAGAGTGAGGACGTTGGACGATATCTTCTCGACCATACGTGGGTCATCCTTGTTCGCAGAGAGCTCGCGTACTGTTATCGTATAGAGTCCGAGATCTGCTATCACTGCGAATATAGAGAGGTAGTTGTATATCTTGGAATAGAGTCCATATCCTGCGACGTCGAGATAGGTCGTGAGTATCTTGATCATCACGATCGATATGAGTGCTGTGAGGACCTTGGCTCCGATCTGGGCGATAGTGTTGGTGTAGATTTTGCGAGTTGGCATATGGGACTGATTCTATAGAAAAAGTGAAAAACAGCAACGTTTTACTCTCGTTCACAGAAAATCCCCGATAATTCGGGGATTTTCTATCCAAAGGTATACTAGAAGTTACCAGTTACTGTGATCACGACCTTGTCGCTGTAGTCACCTGCTGGAGTCTGGATGTTCGGCTGAGCGCTCACTGTGAGTGAGAAGTCATCGACACCCGTGAGGTTCTGAGGACGGTTCGAAGTATAGAGAGTGACTGGAGTCGTATTGTTAACTTCAGCATTGAACGCTGCCGTCTGAGTGAATCCAGGAGCTGTCGAGTCAGTTGCTGCTACGATTGCCGAGATGAACTTATAGCTATCTGCGAATCCATCAACTGCGAGTGAGTTGATCACGATAGAACCACTTGCTACGTTCGTCATACCACCGTTCGTCGATGCTGCTGTGACAGATGCGCCATTCATAGCATTGGTTCCGACATCGATGTTCACACTACCAGATGCAGCGGTAGTACTCGTCATATTCCCGAGGTCTACGATACCATTTCCTGCGACCACCATATTTAGTACTGGGAGGATACGCCCCTTGATGACGATACCGTTGATAGTACCGGACGCACTTCCTGCGGTGAAGGTGTCGTTCCAGTTGACTGGCGAGTTGAGTGCACCACTGCTGACTACTGATCCACTACCGATAACAGTAGCGAAGGCAGAACCAACGAGAGAAGCTGAGACAGCGATAAGTGAGACGGCGCTCACGAGGATACGGGTATTCATATGTATATTGGTTATAGGTAATACTCTCTCATCTTGGCACATATATACCTTCAGGTCAAAGAATTCTGCCATTTTTCTTGTCTAAAACTATTGACGATTATATATTTTATTATTATCTGATATTTATGAGTATTCTTTGTCTTTTCCCCCACTTTTCATATAATCAGAGTATGACAAAAACGGAAACAACAGAAGCACAATCCTTCGCCTTATCTGGCGCCTCCTCTATAAATGATGCCTCGAAATACACTGACTATTCACTTATCACAGGACTCTCAGGAAGACGACACAAAAAAGACTTCGTCTCATGGGTCGATCAGGAGTTCGAGGTCACGGTAACAGATACTCCAGAGAATCGAGTGTCATACATACAGAAGAAGATGAAACAAGAAGAATCAGTCAAAAATGATTCGGTTCCTCCCCCTGAAAAGGGGGAGTCGGAGGGGGTTACACAAAAAGGAATCCTTAATAATGAAACCCCTCCCAGCCTCCCCCTCTCAGGGGAGGAGAGATACCGAGATACGTCTTCTTTTATCCATCAACTCGAGTCCTCTCTGATAAGCGTGCTCGCTCGTATGGAGTATAGAGGTGTGGCTTTTGACCGAGAGCGGCTCGCAGATATCGGAGAGCGTATCCGAGCAGATATCAGGAAGCTAGAGACAGAGATATACGAACTCGTCTGACCGATCAATATCAGTTCTCCGAAGCAACTCCAGGTTCTCTTCTTCGAGACACTGGGGATCAAGCCTACCAAGAAGAATAAAACTGGCTACTCTGTCGATGTCGACGTCCTCGAAGAGATCGCCAAGACGCACGATATCGCGAGACTCATACTCGAGTATCGCTGACTCTCGAAGCTCTCATCGACCTATGTCGATGGACTCATGAAGTCGATCAGTGAAGATAGGCGTATCCATACGACGTATGACTCACTCGGTGCTGCGACTGGACGTATGTCATCGAACGACCCCAATCTGCAGAATATCCCAACCGGAGATGGATATGCCAGAGAGATCAAGGAGTGTTTTGTTCCTACCCCATGAAACCTCCTCCTCGTCGCGGACTATTCTCAGATCGAGTTGCGTATACTCGCATTCCTCTCGCAGGATGCGAACCTCCTAGAAGCTTTCGAAAACGGTGAAGATATCCATGCACGCACAGCATTTTTCCTCTTCGGTGACAAGACTGGCGGAGACAAGGCAACCTGGCGAGCCACATCAGAACAACGTCGCATCGCGAAGAGTGTGAACTTCGGTGTGATCTATGGGATCACAGGTTTCGGTCTCGCGAAGACACTCGACTGTAGCCCATGGGAGGCACAGGAGTATGTTGCTGATTTCTATGCCAAGTATCCTGGCGTGCGCACCTACTATGATACACTCCTCGCAGATGCACGGATGAACGGATACGTAGAGACCTACTTCGGGAGAAAAAGATACATCCCAGGAGTCAATGATGCGAATAAGACGATGCGTGCTATCGCAGAGCGCGAAGCGATGAATATGCCAGTGCAGGGAACCGCTGCCGATATCATCAAGATCGCGATGGTCGAACTCGATGCACATATTCGCGATAAGCGACTCCATGGCTCTATGATACTCCAGGTTCATGATGAACTCGTATTCGATATCCCAGTTTCTGAGAAGGATATATGGGAAAAACTGGTACGGGAAGTAATGGAAGGAGTAATGAATAATTACCAATTACCAATTACGAATACCGAACAACAGAAACAAGTACCGCCGATCACGGTCGATATATCCACAGGGGTGAACTGGGCAGAGGCAAAGTAGGATATGGTGGCTCAAAATAGTGTAAACCGCTTGTAAAAGTCAACATTATCCGTATAGTGTCCATATAGAAAAACGTATTATTTTCCGAGTCGATTCCTAGCCTACTTTCTCATGTTTTTCTTCCCGCTCCTCAACTTCATCTTTCTCATCATCCTCTATCGTATCCATAAGCAAGTGTTCTATATCACGACAGGGATCGAGATCGCGATACACATGATAGGGTTCTCATATATATACGGTCAGTTCAGTCGTGCAGATAACCAGATCCTATATATGTTGGCACTCACTGGAGCTGGATTCGTGATCGTACTCTTCGCATTCTTCTTGGCAGCATTTTTGAACCAAAAACACCTTCACTCTCACCATGAATAAGTTTGACGCACTGTTCTTCTCGCAGTATACCAATCCCAATGAAACCGTTACAGAGGTGTTTCACAGGCATTTTCTCGTGATCGTAGAAGATATATTGCTCTGGACGTTCTTCGCGGTGTTGATCCCTGCTTTTCTCTACTCGCAGGATATATTCCATATACAATCTGGGATATCACAGTTCTCATCTACGATCTATCTTGTCTTGGTCTATGGGATCCTGATGTACAAGCTTTTTGACTGGTATGCGGACGTATGGGTAGCGACTGATGCGACGATCGTAGATGTGAAGTGGCGATACTTCACCTCGAACCTCCTCTATATCCCATATGACAAGGTCGAAGGCATAGAAGTAAAAACTCGATCCTGGTTCACCGCGATGATCGGTATGTCTGATGTCGTCGTGAAGCTCGCTGGACAGGAGTCATTCACCCTCACGAGCGCGGCCAATCCTACTGCCATCGTCGAGTTCCTCCAGAATGCCACCCAGCACCAGAAGTGAGCACATGGAGCCGATGATCGTGAGCCATTCGAGATACTCGTCTCCGCACTCTCGGATGTCGTGAAGGGACAACTCGTCACCAAGGGTAAGGACTATATCACCCGCGACTACGTGGAGAAGCTCGATGAGACACTCACTCGCTGAGTTCCTATCGATCTCAGGTCGAAGGAGGAGAAGATCGTCATCGAGAACTGGAAATGAGCCTACAAGAAAAAAGAAGACCAACATAACGATGGAGGAGGATGAACTGAAGATCATGGGCATCACTAAGAGATATTTACAGACCGAGTGTTACTTTAGTTTGTCATCCCGTAGGGATCTCTTTCAAACTCATCTTATGAGAATTTGATAATCTTTGACTCATAAGTACAAGAAGAAGGGATTCCTCCGCTACGCTCGGAATGACAAAAGACTAATTTGTAAATAATATCTAAGAAAGACGAAGACGAAGAAGAAAATTATAGTTTATTATCTTTTTATCCTTTCTACTTATGACTAACGAAATAATCCTCCATGCTAATGACTTCCAGAAAGAGGCGGCGTATATCCATAATCAGATAGAGGACAACCTCATCGGCAAGCTCGACGCCTATATCCGCAAAACAGCAAAAGAAGATGACAAAATCCGCACCGAACTCACTCTTACTCGAGATAAACTCGGGATAACAGGGAAGATCGAGGTCTCTTTCCCAGGTAACGTATTCCGATCATCTCGTGAGAGCTATATCAAACTCGAAGATCTCATCAATCACCTCTTCGCTCACATCAAGGAGCAGATGGGGAAGTAGAACCAAGATGGAACAAAGGAGAAACAGAGGAGATAGATAAAAAACGAAAAATCCCTTGACCCTTGATCTTATTCTCACAAAATCCTCCTACCTCCTACCTCCTACCTCCTACCTCCTACCTCCTACCTCCTACCTCCTACCTCCTACCTCCTACCTCCTATGTCTCTCGTCCTCGGTATCCTCCTTGCATTCATAGTTTTTCTCGTGGTAGTGGTTGTCCATGAGTTCGGGCACTTCTCGATGGCGCGCCTGACCAAGATGCGGGTAGAGGAGTTCTGATTCGGCATCCCACCACGTGTGGCGAAGCTCTGGAAAGATAAAAAGTGAACAGAATATACATTCAACCTTCTTCCGATATGAGGATTCGTCCGTATCCTCGGGGAAGATCCGACAGGAGCAGATGCGAACAAGACGTGAGCATTCATGACTCGACCGTGGGCGGCACGCGTACTCGTCCTCGTCGCGGGAGTGACGATGAACTTCTTCCTTGCCTTCGTGATTTTTACTGGACTCTTCTTTACTGGGACGGCACCGATAGCCGTTAACCCGATATCTCGTGATGCGACGCACTCATTTTTTATCCCGTCGTTCGACGAGGCAGTCGATATGAGGTATCTCACACATGATGGCGTCGAGATCTCGGCACTCACAGGGAGCATAGCAGAACTCGCAGGAGTCAACTCATGAGAGAAGGTTCTCAAAATCAATGGCGCTGACGTGTGAAATCCAGAGAATCTGATCAAAAAGGTACAAGAAAATCTAAGCTTGTCTCTATTGCTTGAACATTCTGGAGCAACACGAACTGTGAATATCGTTCCTGTAGATGGCAAGATCGGAGTCCGAGTCGGATATCATGCACTCACTATCGACAAGACCTATGTCCGCAAACTGGGCTTCGCAGATGCAATCGTCGCAGGTGGACGAGAGACATATGCATCGAGTGTACTTACGTTCTCATTCCTCGGCAAGCTCGTACATGGGATATTCGCTCCTGATACTGCTACTGAGCGTGAAGAAGCTCAGAATATGCTCTCATGACCGATCGGGGTCGGTGCAACCTTCGTTGGACTCGTCGAGATATCCGCACCTATATCACTCATACTCATCGTCATCGCACTCATCTCGATCAATCTCTGAGTCGTCAATCTCCTCCCGATCCCAGCACTCGACGGTGGACGTATCGTCACGACCACACTCTACTCGATCATCGTCCGCTACTTCCATAGTGGCAGAGATCGATTCCTCCAGATCGAGAAATACTTCCATGCTCTCGGATTCATACTCCTGCTCCTACTCACCGTCTATGTTGCGGGAGTTGATATCGCTCGGTTTTTCTAACTTCTTTTCTATGCCAATATTCTGACTCCTCTCACTTATCTTCGGTATCATCGTGATCGCCAATCCTGACTTTATCGCATATATCATCGGATTTTTCTTCCTCTTCGTCGGGATCAACATACTCGTCGCATCATGGATGATGAAGCGCAAGGGAAAAGCTGAAACAAGTAACTCATGGAAGGTCGGAGGATATGAGATCATCAAGAATAAGAAGTAGTCCATGCAAACTCTACTTCTCTACTTCCTCGCGTTCTGGATGGCGCTCCTCCCAGTCTATCTCTGGGGGTATGGCATGACGTATATGCTCTCTGATACATGGAACAGGATGCGATTCGCAGTAGGACTCCTCCTCGGGGGAGTCGGGGTTGGACTGACGTATATATTCGCATCTTCATACAGAGAGAACCCTTGGTTCGAGGTGAGTATACTCGTTGGGTTCTTCGCCTTTCTCCTCGCACTCATAGTGGGACTGACATTCCTCGGATCTCGTTTTTCCAGAGTTTTCCTGCAAAAAATCGCAATAGTGCATATCGCCTCTCTCGCATGAGTCCTCATCATCATCTATCTGATCGGGAGATACGTGACGATCCCAGCAGTCATGACACCCATGATACTCCTCTTCTCGATCACACCATTCCTCGAAGAGGCAGCGAAGCATCTCGGATCAGTCGGACTCATCGGTCGAGAGTTCAAGTTTAGCAAGAGAGATATCATATCGTTCACCTTCTTCGTCGTCCTCGGATTCGTCTTCGCGGAGAACCTGGTCTATCTCGCGAGTGGACAATTCTCACTCGGAGTCTGGATAGGGAGGTCGTTCTTCACTCTCATCGCGCACGTCTTCACAACTCTCATCTGTGCTCACTACTGGTGGCGAGCACTCTCGTACCCGCTCTTCTCCGCTCGATATATCATGACGTTCCTGACAGGATTCGCCCTCGCAGGAGGACTGCATACTCTCTATAATTATCTCCTCTCAGAGGGGAGTATCCTCGGACTGATTATCTATGCTATCGTGGGGTATGTGTTAGTTGTTGTGAGAAAGGATTAAAAAGGAAAATGTAATTGACAAAAAATATTAAATATATATTATCAGAATTATATCTAATTTTTTTAATCCATGCAAGCTCTTTCTCTCGATGATAAAAGTCCACAATTTCAAACTACTCGATTAAGTCAAGCTGATTACGAAGTAACGTTATCTAATCTTAAGAAAGAATTAGAGGCTAAAATCAGTAAGCTGCCCTCAGTACTTAAAAAAATATTACTGGATAATTTTCTTTTAGTTAGCCCAACTAGGGAAGTAAAGATTCCTTTGTTCGATCTCTTTTGAGAAGATCAGAATATATTTAACGAAGAAGAAAGAAAAAGTGAGTTCCTACTTAATGGTCTTGTAAGGTCACTAAAGGAATTACTATGACCAGATTTTTCTGTAGATCCAAATATTCAAGATTGAGGAGTAACGCAGATAGCATATTTACCTGCATTTGAATTAGAATCAAATCAATTTCCTGTCGGTGCTCATACTTATGGATGACCTAGTTGGGTATTTGCTGAGACTATTCGACAACAAGAAGAAAGAAAGAATCAACCAGTAGGAATAATAAAAGGACTTAGGTCTAAAGTAGCATGATTTGCAAGTAAACTAGTGCATTAGTATTTTTTCCACCACCACCTCCCGCTCCCCAGTCTCCATCACTTCGATGGAGATTTTTTGTGTATATTGGACTCTCTCTCCGAGTATTTCAGGCCACTCGATGAGCATGATCGTAGTTGGATCCTCGGCGATCTCCTCGCCACCGATCGAGACCCATGTCTCGTAGTCCTCCAGACGATAGAGATCCATATGATAGATAACTCCTCATCCCCTAGCCCCTTCTCCTTCAGAGAAGGGGAACGGTACATGAGCTCCCTCTCCTTTAGGAGAGGGTTGGGGTGAGGAAGGATATCGCTGATAATACGTATACGTCGGACTCCGCACAACCAGAGTCGGGTTATCTAGATATTTTCTCAGGATATGTCGGATCATCGTGCTCTTGCCCGCTCCGAGATCTCATACGAAAAATACTCTATCACCAGCAGTGAGAGATATATCGATATTGTCGAGCTCTTTTTCTTCGCGGATGGTGTATGTTTTGGTGGTTTTTTGCATTTTCTGCAGATATAGTGTAGGATGGGTATATCGTATCCATAACTCTTTTTTATGCAAGAGACAACTACACCCCTCATGCCGAATACTCTCTCATCTGGACACACTGGATGGTACATGAGTCTCGGCTTTCTCATCGTTATATCTCTCCTGACGGTGCTCTGCTATGGTATGACCTACATGACTGAGCGTCATACACAGGAACTGCAGACGACTATCACTAAGCTCGATACTGATATCGCAGGAGCGAGTGTCGATCGCAATATCGTCATCGCCAAGATCATCGCAGAGAATAGTATCCGACCGTCTATCGATCTCAAAAATCTCGTCACACAGTTCCGTATAGCAGCAGTGAAGGGGAATGTTGCATTTGATGGATTCTCGATCAAGGATGATGTCATCAGTACCAACCTCACCTCAACTACCGGTAATGGACAACATCCAGATCCTGTGGGAACTATTATCGCTATGATGAATAGTTATGCTGCCTGAGGTCAAGAATTCCGTCTCGGCAAGATCACCTCTATCACGGGTGATACAACGAGTCGTACGACTGCGATCGAGCTCCGTGTTATCCCTACTCCTAATCGATAATCTTACCCTAGTATGAACAACAATACAAACCGCATCTATACGCCTATCGTATTCGCCCTTGCTCTCATCATCGGTGTAGTGCTCCTGCGTCCTGCATATACGAACTATATGGATGCTCGCACTCAGGAATCAGCGAGTTCCAAGCTCCAGGCAGAGCGTCAAAAAGAGCTTACTGCTCTCGCTGCCCTGCAGACTTCATTTTCTTCTTCTGGGACAACTGCCCTCACAGAAAAAGTCAAAAAACTGAATAAAAAATGGAATGAAGCCCAGATCATGAGTGAGGTCATGCTCACTGACTATACGAAGGGAAGTGAATACGCTCCTGCGCCTATTCTCATATCCAGTATCGCTCTCGACAAGGGGAAAAAGCTCCCAAGTGGACTGTCACTTGGCTCTGTGAAGATCAGCGTCTCAGGACGTAGCGTAGATGATGTGATCGAGTTCATCACATATCTCACGACTACCTCATCATACGTATTCACTCTCGACTTTATATCCCTCCCAATCTCCGCACCAGCACAGAAGGATACGAACTGAGTCTCACTCGCTCTCGATCTCGGTGTGTATTATTATGAATAACCTCCTCCCCATGCTCCCATCATTCCTCCGCTCCATCCCACTCAGAGACAAGGTTCTCTTCTACGAGTCGATCGCCAATCTCCTCGATGGAGGAGTGACGCTCGTGTCGGCGCTCCGTGGCTTCGTAGGGCGTCTGCCAGCATGACTATTGCATGATGCAATCGAGAATACGATATTCTTCGTCGAAGGGGGTGACGCGATGAACACGGCCATGCGCAAGATCCCCGACTTCTATGGAGAAAAAGAGATTGCCATAGTCGAATCAGGTGAACAGACAGGTATGCTGCGTACCACGTTTGATGCTATTGCTAAGGAACTCCGTATGCAAGAAGAGCTCCGACGCAAGGTGCTCGGCGCACTCACATATCCTCTGATCATCATGATATTCCTCGTGCTCGCGCTCATCGTCGTCATGGTCTATGTGATCCCACAGATCATGCCGATCATCGCGGAGATGACGACAGATATCCCGCTCTCGACTCGTTCCCTGATCGCAGTGAGTGACTTCCTCGCGAATAACCTCCTCCTCCTGATCATCGGATCTATCGCAGTCGGACTCCTCATATATGGATATTCGAACACAGAACATGGTCGCCGATTTTTTGATCGAGAGAAGCTCTTCCTTCCCATCGTAGGCCGCGTCTATCGTAACTATATCATCGTGGGGGTGATGTCGACTTTTCACCTGTTATCGAGCTCTGGAGTCAGCATCGTGAAGGCACTGCGTCTCACGGGTGCGAGCTCTGGGAATCGTATCATCAGTGATCTCTTCTCTCGTATCGCTGAGGATGTCTCGCATGGGCAGAAGATAACAGCCTCTATGCAGGCTGCTGACCCTGGGGCTCAGATATTCTCTGCTGATATCCTCCAGATGATCGAGAGTGCCGAGCAGACCTCGACCGTCCATGCAGTCACTGCCAAGATCAGCGACCAGTACAGGCGAGAAGTGGACTCATCACTCGCCGTGATGGTGAAGTTCATCGAACCCGTGGCACTCCTGCTCGCATGAGTATTCGTCATGTGGTTCGCGATAGCGATCTTCTCAGCGATCATGCAGGTCGTCGCAGTTGGAGGGGCAGTCTAACAAATAATAAGTAATAATAGAAACCTTCTCTCATGTTCCAATACTCCAAAAAAGCATTCACACTCATCGAGATGATGATCGTTATCGCGATCATCCTCGTGCTCTTGTCGCTCGTGTTCCTCCCGTATGGGTACTATATGCAGCGGTCGTACGTCGAGCGTAGTATCGATACGGTCGGACAGGGGTGGATCCTCGCACACAAGGATATCCGCAATGGTAAGCTTTTTGATGTCACTACGACAGCCAACAAGATCCTCATCTTCCGCCAGGGTGCGACTGAGATCGAGTCCTATCTCCTCTCAGGATCGACTCTCCCATCTCTCGATACTATTGCAATCAACACTACTCTCAAAAAAGAAAATCCAATACGCCTCGACTCGAATATAGAGATACTCAGCTTCTCTGGTGCGAATATTGGCAATAGTACAGTTCTCGGCTACTACATAGAGGCTCCTACAGGAAGCGGTGCATTTTTTACAGGATCATCGGTTCCGTTCTCTTCGACTGGTATTTTCATCACTATCGGATATGATGGTGCGGATATCAGTTCTGGGCGAGCACGTCAGATCCTCCTTCGTCCCTATCTCCAATAATTCTTATGCGTTTTGTTATTCACCCGCATTCTCGCTCTGGCTTTACCCTCATCGAAGTGATCGTGGGGATGACTGTGTTCTCGATCGGACTCACTGCTATATTCGCACTGCTCTCGACGACGATGACAAGTGCGAGCTATGCTCGTCATGAGACGGTAGTCGCAGGACTCCTCCGCGAACAGATGGAACTCGTCAAAAATATCCGAGATACCAATCTGAAGAATTATGTCGAGTGGGATAAAGTTTTGGCTGAGGGAAGTGCCACATCTTCATGGATAGAGTGAGTCTATGTCATAGAGAACGATTTTACATCGGATCAGCTCGTATTCGATTCTGCTGGTAATGGAAGTATCGGTCATTCGCCAGTTTTATTGAAGAAGATCACTACAGAGTTCTCGACCGTATCGACAGATGAAAATCGTTTCGAAAAGTCCAAACTCACGCTCGATCCTCAGTGACGATATACGCATGACCAGACAGGTACACCGACTGCATACGCATCCTATATCATCGTCTCACCGCTTGGATATACTGGAAGTACGGAATTCGTCCCAGTGATCAAAGACTGAAAAAACCAATGATACATCATCGACGCTCGTGTCATCGTGAAGAACTGAAACAACTATCGTGAATACGATGCCAAGACAGCGATCACAGATTGGGTGAAATAAAAACTAATAAGTAATAACTAAAAGATAAAAATTACCGTATAAAATCCTTATTTTCCTCTACATGTTCCATCATTCCAAAACGCTAACATTCCAACACTCCAAAAAAGCATTCACTTTCATCGAACTCATGATCTCGATGTCGATATTTGCTGTGATGAGTGTGATCATCATGAGTGTCTATATCCAGACGACCAATACAGCCCGCAAGATGAACGCAACTCGCGAACTCTCTGAGACAGCACGTGAGATCACAGAGCGGATCGCACAGGATGTGAGAGGCAAGGGGATCGATACAGTATCTGAGTTCGACCATTCACCGAGTGCCTATATCCTATGGACAGATCAGATCGACTATACTGCTTCAGGCAGCGAATATCTCGGTATCACATGATGACCAACATACGTATATGGCAAGAAAACTCCAGAATGAATTGCTCCATGTATCGATAGTTCAAAGACAGATATCAAGATCCACTGTGGACTCTATCTCATAACTGGAACAGAATACTACAATCTCGTCGATAGCTTCGTCCCTGAGGAGTCCAAGAAGCGAGTGAAAGTCCAAGATCTGAAGTTCTATATCTCCGGATGAGAATCCACGACCAAGAAGGTCACTCTCGTCATGACGCTCGCCCTCATGCCACGTATCGGAGTCCCAGCATCCATGATAGAGAACACCAAGCTCCATATCCAGACGACGATCAGTGAACAAGGCTGGAAAAGATAACAGCCCAATACTTCAACTATAATTCTCTATGTTTCGCCCATCCTACCATCCTACCATCCTACCATAAGGGCTTCTCCACTCTCATGGCTATCGGTACGATCGCAACCCTCCTCATCATCGTCGTGGGACTCGCCTCTACTTATATCCGTGAGATGCAGTTGTCTCGTACGAGTTATGATGAGGTCCTCGCCTATGCGAACGCGGAGGGTATGTTCGAATATGCGATGCTGAAGGTACGCAACCATCGGGAAGGATTCGCTGATAGCGTCGAGAACTCGCAGCTCGATGGACAGATCCTCGTACCGACAACAGAGCGATCTCGCAATATGCAGAGTTCATATAGCATCGAAGCTAATAGTACTGGTTATACCGCTTCTTTGGAATCAGATAATCATCTTATTCTTCCTCTTTTTGCATCACTGTGAACCCCACTCTCAGGAGCATCCAAAAATCCAAGTTATAATATAAGCGTCGAGAAAGTATCAAATCTAGGAGTCGAACTCTGAGATCTCTCATGGACGATCGTCGCGATGAGCGGGAGTGAGAGTGTCGGACTGACTGGTAGTGGAGATATCAGCTCCGCAAAAACAGGAATCATCCGACATAAAAGCACTCAATGTTATGACAAGGATGACGGGAGTCTAAAATCTTGTAATCTTCTGGAAGTCTGAGATGAAGAGCTTCAGTATTTCTATGACGAGAGTATTGCGGTATCCGCTTTTCTCTCCAGTACCACTGACCCATATCTCATGGTGTTCAACGACTCTGGAACATCCAAGGATATCACTATCACTTCAGATACACCGTTCGCACTGCCGACTCTCTCACTCCGCGCCGAAGCACACAAAAACGACTCCACTCAAGTGTTCCAATTCACTGAAGATAAGAGCAGGTATTATGATGCACTGAAGTATGGGGTGTACAATACGGATCAATAGATCGAAAAATCCCTCCCGAGTAATCGAGAGGGATTTTACTAAAACCCGACATCTTCCATATATTCTCTCTCGCTTGCCGCCTTCTCGATCTCGTAGAACTTCTGTTGTGACTTCTCGAATTTGAGCTCGATTGATCCGGTTGGTCCGTTTCGGTTTTTGCGGATAAGGATCTCTGTGATACCTGGCTTTTCAGTGAAGTCGTTATAGTACTCGTCACGGTAGAGCATGGCGATGATATCTGCATCCTGCTCGATCGATCCTGACTCACGCAGATCTGACATCACTGGACGCTTGTCTGGACGAGCCTCGACTCCACGAGAGAGCTGAGAGAGTGCGACGACTGGGACATCGAGCTCACGGGCGAGGGACTTCAGTCCGCGGGATATATCCGAGACCTCTTGTACTCGGTTCATATTGTTCCCGCTCGACATGAGCTGGAGGTAGTCGATGATGATGAGATCGAGTCCTGACTCCATCTTGAGTCGGCGTGCCTTACTCTTGATCGAGAGAAGTCCTTCTCCAGCAGGGGAGTCATCGAGGTAGATCTTCGATTTGGACAATGTTTCCAGCGCATCTCCCATCTTCGAGAAGTCATCCTCTGAGAGTTGTCCCTTCGCGAGCTTCCAACTGTCGACACCCATGGCCGCAGCGATGAGGCGATCAGTGAGTTGTTCCTTACTCATCTCGAGGGAGAACACTGCGACATTGCGTCACTTCTTCGCGACATTCTGGGCAAAATTCAAGGCCATAGCCGTCTTACCCATCGATGGACGAGCCGCGAGGATGACGAGATCTCCGCGCTTGAATCCTCCGATCTTGAGGTCAAAGCTCTTGTATCCCGTCGAGATACTGTTGCGCTCGGCGAGACCTGGATCCGCATGGATAGCCGCGAACTCCTCGTATCGAGCGTTCAGTATATCACGCAGTGGGACGAGCTTGTTCTGGATAAAAGTCTGAGTCACGCTAAAGAGTGACTTCTCGCTCTTCTCTAGGAGTTCTGTCGTCTCTGCCGCCTCATCGAATCCGTGCATGATGATCTCATTCCCGGCACGGATGAGCTTGCGGAGTACGGACTTATTCTTGATGATCTGAGCATACTGGAATATATTGGCACTCGTGAACACACTCGACATCAGCTCCGCGAGGAACGCGTTGCCTCCGATGCTCTCGAGTTCCTTCTTGTCATCGATGATCTCTCGTACCGTCACGGAGTCGATAGGTCGATTGCGTGAGAAGAGCTCTATCATCGCATCATAGACGATCGCGTGAGATGGGTCGTAGAAGTCACCTGGCGTGAGCAAGCTCGCAACCTGGATGATCCCATCGCGGTCGATGAGGATAGAGCCGAGGACTGAGCGCTCGGCATCGATACTGTGTGGGGGGGTGGTGAGAGACAAAGAATAGGTAATAGTTAAAAAGTAATAGAAAAATAATTTAGAGAGTTATATTGCGATTAGTCTCCAATAACATCAATTGAACGATTTTTAGATAGTCATTCTGTTACTTTCTTTGCAATTTCCAATATGATAGTGGCTGATACACTCGCTATTGCTAGCATATATCCAATTGGTAAATTTTCCGGTAACATAGTGCATTTGAATTAAGAATTAAAATTCCCAGCGAGTTCTTCTTCTGTTGTGAGCTTGGCGATCATATCCATGATCTCACTATTGTATGGAGTTAGATTTTTTAGCTTGATGAGTGTCTGGATAGCATCCTGGCGTTGTCAGAGAGCGATCTCAGCCTGAGCGAGGAGTCAGAGAATCTCAGGATTGTTCGGCCAGTTCTTCTGATAGCGGCGAGCGTAGGCGTAGAGTTCCTCGTGATGGGCGAGTTCGTGCGATAGGTGAGTCATGATATAGAGACTGCCTTCGTTCTCTCATGCGAGAGATATGATCTTCTTGTATATCTCCATAGCGATGTCATAGCGCTTCTCGATGATGAGGATGTTGGCGAGCTTCTCCAGGATCTCGACGTCATCGGGATAGGAGATAGCGAGGTCCTTGTATACGTACTCAGCCTTCTGCGACTGTCGGTCAGACTCATAGAGAGAGCCGAGGATGAGATTGAGTTCTCGGTGATTTTTATCCAGAGAGAGTCCCTGGATGATCAGGGCTCGTGCATCGAGCGTCTGTCATCTCGCGATGAGTGTTTTCACCTCGTTGGTGATCAGATAGAGCTTCTCGACATTGCCTTCTTTTTCTCTCCTGACTGGAACCACTTCTGGTTTTTCTATACTCGGTTCGATGATTGGTTCTGGTATGGATTTGAGCATTTCAGGTGTGGCATTTTCTTCTTCTGACTGGATTCCTGCCTCCGCAGGAATGACAGAGGCCTCAGGAACGATAGTATCTGGTAGTGGCTGGATTGCTTCGTCCCTCGCAATGACGGGAACCTCCAGAGTCGCCTCTTCCGTTGTCACAGGTATATCTATAGATTCAAGTGCCTCGGGTATATCTTCTGGTTCTGGGTTTGTCTCCTCTAGTATATCTGTTGTTTCTGGATAGACTTCCCCTATCTCTGGAGCGAGTTCTTCTGGAGCTTCCGCAACAATAGTGTCTTCTATTGGCTGTATTTCTACCTCCGCAGGAATGATAGAGGCTTCCTCTATCAGTTTTGCTTCATCTTCATCGAGTTTTTTCATCTCTACTTCCTCTGCGAGTATCTGTGTCTCCTTCTCTTCTTCATGTGCCTGGATCTCTGCTGGTGTGATCTCTTCCAGCATCGGTGAGACGACCTCGACTCCAGTATCGTTCACTGCTGATGCGATCGGGAGTACCGGAGGCTGTGGAGTGAAGGCAGTTATCACCTTCCGTACGAACGTGATACCGTCGAACACATATATCCCTATAAAAACAAAAATACACAGGAGTATGAGCCATGCTTCGTATGAGGCGAGCTGAGTAGAAAAAAGTGCTTCCATGGGGAATAAATTTATAGAGCCCATAATAGAGAAAAATATCGGATTTGCAAGAGGGAGTAAAAAAGTAGCGTACTATAAAGAATGTTGAGAGAAAAGTTTGCATTCTTCCTGATTTCTCATATAATCCGCGCGTTCTAAAAATTATCATCATCTTAATATATGTCAGACGTTACACTTATCAACGCTATCCAAGCAGGAGCACAGAAAGAAAATCAGCCACGTTTCGAAACGGGTATGGAAGTCGAAGTACACCAGATCATCCGCGAAGGTGAGAAGGAGCGTATCCAGAAGTTCAAGGGACTCATCATCTCTATGCGCGGAGCGACTCCACTCACTCGTATGATCACTGTACGTGCTGACATCGACGGTATCGGTATCGAGAAGGTATTTCCTATCAACTCTCCTTTTATCGCTGATATCAAGGTACTGCGAAAGTTCAAGGTTCGCCGTAACAATATCGGATATATCCGTGGACTCACTGGTAAGGCAGCTCGTCTCAAAGAGATCAAGTAATTATTTTCTCCAAGAGTCCTCTCATATATTGAGAGGATTTTTTTGTATTCTTTCATTTTTTTATATACTCTCTGTATGAAAACTCCAATCATCCGACATGCTCGTCCTGAAGATGCCATGGGTATCGCAAGAGTCCAGGTGGAAACTTGGCACACAGCCTATAAGTGAATCATTCCTGATCTCTATCTTGAGACCCTTGATATAAAACAGAAAACAGAGAAGTGGCACAAAGGGATTCTAAAAAACTCATGGGATCTGATTTTTGTGGCGACTATGGATGATGAAGTGATTGGCTTTATCAGCGGAACTACTTCTCGTGAAAAAGAAGAGTATGACGCTGAGATCACTGCTTTCTATATTTTGGATAGATATCAAGGCAGATGAATTGGGAAGATGTTATTTGACAGAATGATTGAAGAGTTTCGATGAAAATGATACTCCTCTTTTTATCTGTGGGTACTTTCGAGAGGTCCAGCACGTGGATTCTATGAACATATGTGAGGAGAATATATAGATGAAAAAGTTGAGAAAGAATGAGAGATTGGATTTTCTGAGGTTTCATATGGTTGGAAAATCCTCTAAAACGACAGCGAATATTTGCATCAAAGGACGAGAAAAATTCTCATAAAAAAAGCTTCTTACTTCTGTGAATTTCTCGTGAATATGAGTGTGGCTTGATTACTGAGTTTTTATGATTCAGATACGTATACAATAATACTTGTCAATAGTTTTTTTTCTTTTGACTTCGAGACTTTTTTGTATAAAAAGGGTGTCTACACACGAGCAAATAGAGACAAAAGAAAGACAAGAGTTGGATGAGTTCAGTACCTTCTTCTATCACCCATTATTTTCATGTCTCAGTTTTCTTTCCCTCATCTAGAGATCGCCGTCCGCTCCATGTCGAGCACGATCCGCAAGCAAGACTTCCTCACATACTTCAAGAAGTTCTCTCTCATCGAGGCTAGCACCACGAGTGTGGTTATCGGTGTGGTATCATCTTTCCATAAGGATAACCTCTCGAAGAAATTCTATGATGAGATCAAGAGTGCTATCGTAAGTGTGATTCCAACGATCGAAGCGATCGACTTCACCGTCGACGAGCGTATCGACGAGCGTCCAGAGACTGAGGTGATCGATTGCCGATTGGTACACAAGAGCCAAGAGAAGCAGACCAAAAAAGAACAAGTCGAAGGAGTCCAGATCGTCGAAGGAGTCAACAGTCGTCTCGTGAATGATCGCTATCAACTCGCGAACTTCATCATCGGACCATCGACACAGCTCGCGCATGCAGCCTGTGATGCTGTCGCACGCAAGCCAGGAGCCTCATACAATCCGCTCTACCTCTATGGGAATGTCGGACTCGGGAAGACACATCTCATGCAGGCAACGGCGAATGCTATCCGTGGCAAGCACAAGGACCTCCGTGTCGTCTATACGACTGCTGACAAGTTCCTCACTGACTATGTCGCATCGATCAAAGGTCGCTCTATAGACAAACTCCGTGAGCGCTATCGTCAGATCGACGTCCTCGTCCTCGATGATGTCCAGTTCCTCGCAGGGAAGAAGCAGACACAAGAAGAACTGTATAATATATTCAACATACTCTACGAGTCAGGGAAGCAGATCATCCTCTCTGGAGATCGTCCGCCGAAGGAACTGACTGAGCTCGAGGCTCGTCTGCAGAGTCGGTTCGAGTGGGGTATCACTGTCGACATCGGTGAGCCTGACTACGAGACACGTCTCGCGATCATCCAGGAGAAGGCTCGCGCCCGTGAGTTCCTCCTACCACAGGACGTATCAGAGTTCATCGCTGAGCACGTGACGACCAACGTCCGAGAACTCGAGTGAGTACTCAACCAGATCATCGCAGAACACGATCTGAAGGGGACTCCACCAACCCTCGAGAATGTCGCTCTCCGTCTGTCGAAGCTCTCTATCCGATCTCTCACGACGACTATCACGACGAGTCGCAGTCTGCGCAGTAGTGGCTGTAGTTATGAGGATCTGATCCAGACCGTCTCTGGACACTTCGGTATCGAGATCCGCACACTCCTCTCAGAAGATCGTAAAAAAGAAAACATGATCCCTCGCCAAGTCGCGATGTATCTACTGAAGAACAAGCTCAACTACACCTACGAACGCATCGGTAATATATTCTCTGGTCGCAACCATACGGCAGTCATGTATTCATGTAAAAAAATCGAATCCGTCATGAAAAAAGATCAGCAAGTGGTATATGAGATGAATGTTATACGAGATAAGCTCGGAATATAGTTGACAAAATATATAAAATAAGTAAAAATATCACAATTAATCTTTGTGATATTTTTTATGGAAAACACACCTACCGAACAGTATCGGATGATATTGGATTGACTTCCTAGGTCACCAGTCTCAAATTCCGGTGAAAAATACGATAGATATGTGATGCTGACGAAGATTATGTATGAGATTTTTACAGATGATATCTGGAATGAATGGGATTCTATCTATCCTACCCTCGTAGCATATCATCAAAGTTGATCTTCGAATGATACCTTACCAAAATGGATCACAATATCGGGAGACCCAAGAAGTACGCCAAGGGACTCAACATATATGATGGAATGCTTGAAGGCATTTGGGGTTCATCATATTGAAGAATATAGGGCCCAGAAAAATAAATCAGATTTTTTTACAGCGAAGGATACCGATTTACTCATATGATGATGGCTTAATGCTTGTGAAACATGAAGGCATACTTTTTGGAATTTTAAAACATTCTTGGGACGATGAATTCCTGAGCCGACTGGGTTAGATGTTCAGGAAATCAAGAAAGCTACTCAATCTTCAGCAATGTTGGATATACTCACATTTAATAGATTTGGCCCGCGGAATCATAGGCTAGATGAGAGTTGAACATTGGCACATAGTTATGATAATCAAAACCCTCAGTATACACCTGCTGAGAGGGTTGGTTGTATGGCTGTGCGAAGATTCCCATGAATTACCCCTGATAAAACTCTTTTTGATGAGTTATTTACTAGAATTTGTACTATTTATGGATATACTGACACAGAAGTACTGCGTTCTCATGTATCCCAAACAACCCAATCCCTATGTCCACATCATCATGATACCTTTCGATAGTGTCAACACCAATCGGTAACCTCGAAGATATAACTCTCCGTGCTTTACGCATCCTGAAAGAGGCAGACTATATTGCCTGTGAGGATACACGTATGACTGGACAACTCCTCGGTCACTATGATATCGAGAACGGCGGACGACTCATGTCGTTCCACTCACATAGTGGATTCTCCAAGATGGAGAAGATCATCGAACTCCTGAAGGAAGGCAAGCATGTCGCGCTCGTCTCTGATGCAGGAACTCCTGGGATATCAGATCCAGGATTCGTCCTCATCCGTGCTGCTATCGAGGCGGGTATCACCGTCACACCGATTCCTGGTGCATCTGCCGTACTCTCCGCGCTCGTCGCCAGCGGTATGGACTGTCACCAGTATCTCTATCTCGGATTCCTCCCAGTCAAGAAGTGACGCCAGACCATGCTGAAGTCCCTCGTGAACAAAGAATATACCGTCGTCGTCTATGAGTCAGTCCATCGTATCGAACGGACGCTCGATGAACTCGCCGAATATCTGGGTGGAGAGTATCATATCGTCGTCGGACGCGAGATCACCAAGAAGTTCGAAGAGTTCAAGCGGGGAACTATCGATGAAGTCAGGCAACACTATAAGTGAGAAGGGAAGGTGAAGGGGGAATTTGTGCTTGTGTTTTAGTCCTACTGACTTCGTCTGCATTGAGCCGATGATGGGTGATGACGGCAATATAGTCTATGATCCAACTATGATATTAGTGGGAGAGAAACATGAGAGTTGGGTGAGGGTTTATCTGATATAGATAGTTTCTCAAAAATAGATTTGACAAGGGGGGGGGCATTTTCATATACTGCCCGTGATTTCGAAATCAGTATCTATAACCTATTCTTCGTACCTGTACGATGGAGTAACTTATATGCTAGCTATACCAATATCTATAACCATTGCTAACCTAGGAAAAACAATGCAACTCACACAAAAACACATCATCAGTATCTTAGTGGTAGTTATGTTAGCTACTCTTGGATATATCACACTGCAGAACTCTACGATATCCTCATCGGATAAAGTAGTTACTGATACTATATCTCAATCAGGTATAGAAATAGAGGCTATCAAACGACTCGAAACAGTTGCGAACTCTGGAACAAACTGGGGAATGTCACCTTTTGGGAGTGGGAAACCGCTGACAGAAGAACCAAAACTGAATTTCCAGAAGCCGAATACAGTATGGAAAGACCGAACTATCAACGGTATCACATACCGATTTGGTGAGGGGAATCCAGCTGGTGCAACACCACTCTCTGAAGAAGAAAAAGACGCCTACAAAAAGTGTTACTATAATACTGTGGTAAGTAGCATGGACTGCCCCGCAGTTAATCAAACTGGCATTCGAGATGGTTATGTAACTCCAGATATTGAACAATCTCTTCTAGAGCTCATAAATCATCCAAGCTGGGAAAGAGTACTCATAAGTTGTGAACAACAATTTAGAAAGTATGAATATCCAGATTGGGGAATGAGCTATAGCCAAGTGATGTTTGAAGGCGCTCTAAATCTAGAGAACATGATTACTATTGATTCAGAAACTAGTAGAAAGACGCTTGTCTATGGAACATTTCCACTGATCAGGAGTTGGTTTAATAATGCCATTACTGAGAGAAACCGCGAAATTATGAGTCCAGAAGCTGTCTTTAAAGTCAATAATTGTATTACTCAAAATGGCGGACTAGAACTCTATCGACTCATGGATATAACTTATCAGAAGCAATTTTATCCATCTTGAAATTATCCCGATCGCATAACGGATATGTCAAAATATATACCCTGATATTAGAATCAGAGTATTTCCCCAATTCTTGAGAATACTTCTTTGAAGGTGTTTTCTTGAATATCCGAACCATATCGGTTCATTCTTCAACTTAAAATAGGAGTGTTTGCTATGCAAACCAAACGTGATTTTATAAAAACTGGACTCATCCTTTCTTCTGGTATAATTATACCGAAGTTGGGGCAAGCAATTACATTGACGCAGAAATTCTTAGTGAATACAATGCCACACTACCATGAGTTCAATACCGCCCAAAATCCAAGCGGATATGGTTGGTGTGGACATACTGCACTCAAGATTGCAGGACAGTATGTATCAGGTCAGAATAAAACTCTGAACCAGTTACATACAACCTTCAAGCTGAACTCTCCTGGTGGGTATGCACAAAATCTCCAGAGTGGTGGTTATCAATGGTGTGCAACATTGTTTGATCTCATGATGGCAGCTGGTTTGCCAAATAATGGTGGTTACGGTCGGACGGGAGTTGACCCATGGAATGTAGGAACATTCTCTACTAATAGTGAATTCTTCACGAAAGTGAAGAGTGCTATCAATAGTAACTGGCCAATAATCATGCCATCAGATTGGAAATATACCAATGTAGGACACTTCTGGGTGATTGTCGGCTATATCGATACTGGTGATGTGACAACGAGTTCTATCCATCTCAGGGACGTCGCGATAGCAACACCTCGTGGGCAACTTGCTGATTGGTCAGTGAAGGTAGCAGATTTTCTCTATGTCACACCAAAAAAAGGCTTAATGGAAAATAGTGTGTGGCTGGAATGATCGTTTTTAGCTGTAAAGGAGGGAAAGAATCAACTTGATTTTTCTCTCCTTTTTTAGTCATCTATGTATCCGTACTTTGGATTTGAGATGAGAAAAATATCATTCT
>JANOIH010000037.1:0-15602 GCA_031407385.1 Candidatus Altimarinota bacterium
CTCGGAGAGAAAGAACTCGAGCTCATCTCGTTCTGAGATGGAGAGTTGAGAGTATTTGTGTCACATGGACTTATGGGGGATAAAAGAATAGAAGCTATTCTACTATACCATAAGTGTTGCAGTTAATTTGGGAGGATTTCTCTGACTTATGGTAGCTAATACATCTACAGTCTCCCGGATTCCTAAAGATCCTAAGATAGAAACTAATTGCGCAAATGCTAGGAAGGGTTTTAGTAAGATTCTTGCTGGGATTGTAGCAAAGAATCAAAATGAAATACAGGAGTATATCAATGCACGAGCCACACAGGAAAAGGATGATATCACAGAATATGAACAAAAGCTTGTTGCAAGTATTCAGGAGAAACTTGCTATTCTAGCACAATTAGCGGAGGATCCAAAGTGAAGGTTTACACTTCTGGAGAAGGAGCTTATCGGAAAGCTTAAGGAATCACTGCAAGATAAGATATTTCATAGCAAGATAACTGGACTCTCTTTCCAAAGTAAATTCAATACACAAGATGAGGAGATACGCGGACTTATCTTTTATGTAGCTTTCCTATGTGTACTAAAGAATCCTACTATGAATTTCGGAGGCCTATGAGATCATATTCCACTTGGTTTTGATACTCTGCCTTTATATCCCCTTGGAGTGAATAACTCACAACATTTAGCGGCAATATTGAATGAAGCAACTGAAAGAATGCATCAGGCTAATCGGGACTAAGAAGATTATCTATTACTATATGAAAATCCCCACCTCTTCCGAGATGGGGATTTTCTTTTTGTACTACTTGCTACGATTCACATATGCCTGTTGTGCGATGACGAAGAGGGTTCCGATGAACCAATAGAGTCCGACTCCGAGTGGGAAGAAGTATGATGATACCGCGATCATCACTGGGAAGAAGTAGAGCATCATCTTCTGCATCATGGCAGGATCGAGGGCGAACTCTGGAGCTTCATCATCTTTTTTGACGATGACTACTTCCGGTTCTTTACTTTTCTTTTTATCTGTATATGCGAACGAGAGTTTCGCCTGGATATACTGGAGTCCCCCGAGCACGAGTGCGAAGGCGATACCGATCACACCACCTACTTGTGAGAGTTCTAGCCCATAGAATTGTGTGACGATCTGTGTCGGGTCGAAGTCGCTGAAGAAGCTATAGAGATGGTAGAAGTTGGATGGATCGTTGATCTCGGATACTACCCAATACAGTCCGATGAGGATCGGCATCTGTATGAGCAGTGGAACGATAGATCCCATAGGATTGACTCCCTCAGTCTTATAGAGTTCGAGCATCTTCATACCGAGCGTTGCCTGATCATCTTTGTATTGCTTCTGGAGGGCTTTGATCTTGGGTTGGACCTTCTGCAGCTTCTGCTGACCCTTGAGCATATGATGCTGAGGGACGAGGAGGATGAGGCGTATGATGATCGTGACTATGATGATCGCCCATCCGAGTGGATGACCTGGGAGCCAAGTGAGGAGTCCGACGAAGAGGTTATAGATCGGTTGGTAAACAGTCATGGAGAGGAAGCTGCGGATCATCCCAGGCTCTTCGGTAGTGAAAAATACTGTACGGTCTCCGAGTGGTGTGCGCAGTGTGACGATATACTTCCCCGCTTTTGCTGAGAATACCTTATATAGTGGTTCCATCGGCAGAGACTCTGTAGCTCCTGCAGCGACGATGAGTGGAGTACAGAAGGCTGGTGCGGCGCCACTCATACCGAGGATCGGCTGTGAGTCCACAGAGAGCATCACGTCATCACATGGCGAGATCGTGATCGCTCATGTTCCTTGATTGATCACTTCTATCTTGGGGATATTGGGCAAGGTGATGCTATCATCCGCGACCTGGAGGAGCACACCTCAGACGGCGACGGGTGCTGCTTGTTTCGGAAAAAGAAAAGTCTGCACTACAATAGAGAGCAAAAATGCAAGGACGAAGAGATTGAGGAGTTTGAGTTTGTCCATAGGGAATTGTGAGGTTATATTTTTTGCTTGATCGTCTTATAGAGGAATTGTATGTTTTTTTCGAATTCTGCAAGGTGAGTATCATTTTTGTGATCAAGAAGTGTTCCTTTTTTGGGAACCAATACGATATCATACGCGAGTCAGGTGATACTCGGGAGCGATACATCATAAAATCTCCGTCTCCAGAAGTTGCGATTCACGCTTCCGCGAGCCACTTTGGATGAGAGGAGGATGCCGAGACGACCATGTCCAGTCTTGTTTTCGAGGACATTGGCGACGAACATATACGAAAAGAAAGGCTTTCTTCGAGAGAGAACCTTTCTGAGTTCACGTTCTGTGAGTCTATATTCTTTTGAGATCATAGGTGTACTGAGTGTACTTAGCCACGGAAGCGTTCTGTGAGACCAGGGAATGTGACGATACGTGCATTACCTCCAGCGACATTGTGGTGCTTACTCTTTCCGCGTACGTTCTTGAAGCGGTTTGGGTAGCTCACAGCGAGGACGTGACGTCCCTTACGGCGGCGAGATGCGAGGACCTTCTGTCCGTCTACAGTAGATCTGCGAGCGAGGAATCCGTGAACACGGAGACGTTTTCTTTTCTTGAGCTTTCCTATCATATAATAGAGGTATTAAAAATTCAACGGGATTCTATAAAAAAAGGGGGAGTTGTCAAATCTTTTTTTACTCTCGATCGGCAAGTGTGATCGTTGTATTAATAGATATCGTCGGATCATCTCACTTGAGGGCGCGGCGTTTTCCCCAGGAGAATCCGACGTTCATCTGCAGTCGTACGTATGGATGGATAAAAGGACTCACACAACCCGCTGTAGAACCACAGTCCTGTGCATCCCATGATATCCATGGATCCTTGAGTGGATAGAGGGTGAACTCGAGTTTTTTGACGTTGATACTATTCGGGAAGAGATCGACCCACTCATCTCCAGATCCAGTTGCGAGCTTGTCTCCCGTGGAGATAAGTACTCCAGCCGGCCAGTCTCGATGCAGGAGCCATGTGTCGACCTTACCATCGAAGGCACTCCCATCACTCGCAGAACCTGAGTGTGTGTATCAGATATCGACTCCACGCATGCGCAGGATCTGTACATTGCCCATACATCCTTCGTTCGTCACGCCTGTCGCACTGATAGTACATCCAGTACCCGTTCCTGGATCCTGACGCACGATATATCGGAAGTAGGCTCGCGTATTCTCGACAGGATTCACCAGATAGAGTTCTGGGGTCGATCCTGAGAGCACCGTTGGTCCATTCCCGATATCCTTATCATCCTCATCGTCGAGGATAGATCCATTCCCATCTTCATCTCCAGGACCAGCCACACTATCAGTATCAGCATTGCTATTGTAGTCGGTATACTGGAGGAGATACTGTCCATATCGCTGAGATGAGCCACTATAGTTATTCGCTGGAGTATTGAAAGAGCTGAGACATCCTCCTGTTCCCATACGTGTACCAGTGGTACCACTCACACAATAATAGAGTCCACTACCATACGCCGTCGTCCCGATCGCTCCACCAGATCCATAGTTCCCTACGCCTGTCGGTGTGATATAACTCCCACTCAGTATTGTGAGGTCACGGCTCTGTCGGTTCCAGTATTCCTCGTAGTCGATAGTTCCTCCTTCCTTGATATTGCCGACGAGCTGCTCGGAGAAGAAGTAGAGTTCTTCGAGGAGTTTGATGCGATTCTCCGTCTTGATACGGGCGATCGACATATTCTCCACCGCGAGGAGGACACTCGACATGATGATCGCGAATACGGTCATCGCGAGCATGAGTTCGATCAGGGTGAATCAGGATCTATTGTTTGCTGGAGTTGGTGTCATAGGAGAAAAAGGAAAGCAACAGTGTAAAAAAGGATCGTCCTGCGCGTATGGCAGTAGGCTGGGATCTGAATGCATCGGGTCACTCTCGCAGTATCCGAGAGAGTGTGGGGAACGATGATCCTCAGGTGGAACGACCAGATAAGAGGGACCATATATTCACGATCACCGAGGAGAAAAACGAGACAAATGCTCGTGCGAAGATGATCCAACTATTCGACCTGGGTGAGAACATAGACAATTGCCTTGAAAAAAGAGAAAAACCGAATATCCTAGAATCCTATGGATTATATCGCAAACTCAAAAAACCGAAAGTTTAAAAAACAAATTCTTGTTTTTCTCGACCGGATCAACTTCGGAGCTGGCAAGCTCCCGATCTCAGGACGCCTCATCCTCATCCTCACGGGAGCACTCGCACTCTCACTCTTCTTCCCATGGCTGCACTTCCAGTATAGTGACGGTGGAGCCGTGTCATACTCTGCATTCTCATATTTTACGGGATATATAGGATATGGGATCCTCCTCTCACTCGTATTGATTCCGTTTTTCCTCCTCTCACATATCAAGAAGGAGGCCATACGCGCTCATATCCCGTTCCGACTCTCCGACACACAGCTCATCGTATTCGTGACGAGCATGATCATCGTGAGTCTGTTACACCTCATCCTCATGGTACCGATCTTCGCACAGTTCGCGAGCACTGAAGTGGGCAATGGATTCCTCATCGCGATCAGTAGCTCCATCTGTATTCTTGTATCTGCTTTTTTCCTCTCACGCCAGACCAAGGCTGACTCTATAGAGTTGCGACACCTCGATCACAGAGAGGTCGAGATGAGTGACGAGTACCGAGAGATCCTCGGCAAGAAGGGAAAGAAAGACAATACTGATGATTCGAACATGGTTCTTCCAATTTAAACTTGACTTTATATAGAAAATCGTATTATCGTACTATATATGTCAATTGCACATTTCACTTTTTAGACCTTTACTTTTTGCCCTATGTCAACCGTTACTACAGAGATCACCGATGTATTCTCAGGTATCCTCGCATCGCTCGCAGATAAGGAACGCTCAGTGATCTCTCGACGCATCGGACTCGGAGGTCCACGTGAGACACTCCAGGAGATCGGAGATACATACGGTATCACTCGTGAACGTGTACGCCAGATCGAGGATGTCGGGATCAAGAAGATCGGACGTATCATGCGTACGAGCCCTCTGATGAAGGTACAGGAAGCAGGCGAGAAGATGCTGAAGATGCACGGTGGAGTCATGACTCGTGACCGCCTCATCAACGCTATCATCGCCGAGATCGGAGCGACAGACGCGATGAATATGAACAT
This sequence comes from Candidatus Altimarinota bacterium, assembly GCA_031407385.1. Lineage (GTDB taxonomy): Bacteria > Patescibacteriota > Gracilibacteria > BD1-5 > UBA2023 > JABFSX01. Next base: position 5,163 of record JANOIH010000037.1, read on the forward strand.
CATCGATGTCCTCCTCCAGGCAGACTTCAACCTCCAGAGATCCAAGCCTCAGCTCGGTACGAACACGTACTTCCACTTCCCAGAAGTCGCGAAGAAGCTCATCGAATCCTCACACAAGGAAGCGATCAAGATCCTCAAGAAGCGTGGTGATATCATCGAGACATCAGCCCTCTACGAGATGATCCGCACGAACCTCTTCCCAGCCTTCGGCAAGGTAGAGCCAGTTATGCTCGACTCGATCATGGATATCTATATCAACATCGTGAAGGGAGAGGAGAAGTTCATCGGTCTCGAGTCATGGAAGATCCTGAATCCGAGTACTCTGAAGGATAAGGCGATATATGTCCTGAAGAAACAGAAAGAACCAATGCACTTCCTCGACATCGCGAGTTCGATCACTGAGTACTTCTCAGAACCTGTGAAGGTCTCGACGATCCACAACGAACTCATCCGTAATGAAGAATTCGTACTCATCGGTCGTGGTATCTACGTACTCAAGGAATGGGGATACAAGGATGGTACAGTTCTCGACGTGATCCTCGATATATTCAAGAAGGCAGGAACTCCTCTCTCAACAGAAGAGATCACCGCACGAGTACTCAAGATCCGCCAAGTAAAGACAACCACTATCTACATGAACCTCCAGAACAAGAAGTTCATCGAACGAGTCGGACGTAACCTCTACCAGGCAAAAGCAAAATAATCAAAATCCCCGAAAGGGGATTTTTTGTTTGACATAACTGATAACACTGTTGACTACAATCCCTAACTCTGCTCATATAAGGATACTACCCTCGCTGGAAGAAGAAGGCATTAGGTATAGAGACCTCATAATAGTTACGATCCTGTCTGAGTACTAGGATTTTTACCTGACCGACTTGATATGGTATTTTTTGGAATGCATGTATTACTTGTTCAGCGCGAGTGATCTTGGCTCCATTAATGTTCATGATAGTATCTCATTCTTGGAAAAATCCAGTATTTGCCAGGACAGAAGTAAGGCCTTTTATATATGCTCCTTCATCACCTACAGTATCACTTAGGAGTAAACCAATAGGTCTTCTTGTAACAACCACTTCTCGGGATGGAGAAACTGAGTTATAGGATGATATTCCAGGTGTCGGCATAGCACTTCATGGAATCATAAAGCCATATGGAGCCATATTTAACTGCTGAGCTCTTTGTTGATCACGTTTAAGTTTATCTATTTCCCACTGCTGATCTCTCTTAAGTCTGTCTATTTCCAATTGTTTCCATCATAGCTGCTGTTGTTGTATCAATGCTTGTTGCTGTGCCAAAATACCATTCAGCATTATTCGTCTACGATTTACATCATCATCCACTCGATGGTGAGGATTATGTCACTTGTGTTCTCCAGCTATTGGTTGTTTTTCTGATGCGAATGATACGGGGCTTGTAAGAGCGAGTCCGATAGTGGCAGTAGCCGCGATTTTAGAGAGAGACATAGTAATTTAATAAGAGATATCATGAGCCTGATTCTAACGGGTCTACTTCTTCCCGGTGATATCGATGAGGAGAGGAGAGGCGACACAGACTGATGAGTAGGTTCCCACGAGTCCACCGAATATGAGAGCGAGGGTGAATCCACGCAGACTATCAGTACCGAAGAGGAACATAGCCACGAGGACGATGATGACTGTCATGGAGGTGAATATAGATCTACGCATTGTATCGTGGATAGACTTGTCGATGATCGATGAGAGGGTCATCTTCTTGGATCCTGCTTCGGCGAGGTTGGATCTGATACGATCCATGACGACGATAGTATCGTTGATCGAGTAGCCGAGGACGGTGAGCATCGCCGTGAGGAAGAAGGTATCGATCTTGAACTCTGGGAAGAACACAGAGACGAGGACATACAGACCGAACGCGATCACGACATCGTGGATCAGTGAGACTCCAGTGACGACAGCGAATGGCCAAGATGCCATACCAGCGATCGATCCTGAGAACGCGTACATGATATAGAGCGAGATCGCGATGATAGCGGCGATGAGGGTCTTGATCCCCGAAGACTTGATATACTCTCCGAATGAGGCTCCGATATTGATATAGCGAGTCTGTGAGATCGTAGCGCCCTCTGTCTTCGCGAGTGCCTCAGTGAGTCCAGTGACGAAGGCAGTCTTCGCCTTCTCTATCGCAGGAAGTGCGGATCCATCCTCATTCACACCTGCCTCGACGATGAACTTGTCAGTGCCAGAGACGCGGTAGACGAGTGTATCGGTGATGATCTGTTGCTCCTCTACGGAGAGAGTTGCTCTGACCGCATCGATCGTCTTCGTGCGAGTGGACTCGATCACGGCTGCGATATCAGTTCCAGCAACACTATACTCGATCTGCATACCACCTGTCATATCGATACCCATATTGAGTCTCGTGAGGAACGGTGAGAGCAGAGAGAGGACGAGGAGGGTGAGTGCGATCGCATAGAACGTGTACCGATTTTTGACAAAAGAAAACATAACAAAAGTGATTAGTAATGAGTAATGAGTAATTAGGCAAAACCTAATACACACTAAATTCCCTCAATTTATACGAGTAAGCTCTCAAAAGTCAAAAGAAATCTCGGACTTTTGCTTGCGGTTTGTCGCTCCTTAGGATATACTAGAGTTCATGCAGTACAAGATCCCTATACAGATAGAGAATGAAGATCCGATCGTACTCGGTCTCTCCATGCGTCAACTCACAGTGATGATGATGTGGGGAGGTCTCGCATACACGATCTTCAAGTCTCTCGAATCCCAACTCGGACCCAAGCTGGCACTCATCGTCGCAGCTCCTTTTGCTGTGACGGGTATCGTGATCGCACTCGTGAAGATAGCTGAGATGACGTTTCTCCCTGTCGTGTTGAACTTTTTTCGCCTGCGGCTCAACTCTCGAGAGCGCAAGTGGTCGATGGGATGCGATGGATACTCCGATATGGAGGTCGGATACGTATCGATGACCACACAGAAGGCGAGTGCCGAAGCCAACAAGTCCATCGAAACCACCTTCTCAGAGGATATCACTATCCAAGATAAAATCGGGAAACTCTAATATCTCCTCCTATGACCGACAAAACCACCGCATCTGTAAAAACAGGAAAGAGACCTCCAAAGGACTCCAGTACTGAGCGTTACCTTCCCTTCTCAGAGATCAGAGACAATCTCATCGTCATGAAGGATGGATCTTCACGCATGGTGCTCCATGTGCATGCTCTGAATTTTAACCTGAAGAGTACCGAAGAACAAGATGCGATCCTCATGAGTTATCAGCGATTCCTGAACTCACTGAACTTCCCTATCCAGATCATCATCCGCTCGCTGAAGGTAGATATCGAGGCCTATATCAACCGACTCAAGAACCTCGCTCTCAAGCAGACCAACACGCTCCTCCAAGAACAGACGTATCGCTATGTCGACTTCCTCACGAACCTCATCGATCTGGCACAGATCATGAAAAAAGAATTCTACATCATCGTCCCATACGACTTCGAGAACAACGAGAGCATCCGCAAGACTGATATATTCGGTGTGTTCCGCTCGTTCTGGTCTGCACTCTCACAAGAGGAGTCAGTTGCTGATATCCGTGCGAACCGTGTGAGAACTGAGAAGCTGAAGAAGTGAAACTTCGAGCGACTCTCCACCGTGAAGACCAGTCTCGAAGCAATCGGACTCAAGGCTGAGGCACTCGACAAAGAAGCCATCATAAAGCTCCTCTATAACTACTACAATCCCAGACTTAAGACTGAAAATGTCCTGAAAGCTGAAACAGATAACCTGAATCTGGGATAACTCATTCACTTTTTGTCTACAGAACCTCCCTTTTGTCATCCTCAGAGAGGATCTGTTCGGAAGACTTGACACAGATTCTCCTTCGGAGAATGACAAACAAAAGGAACCAAGAAAATACAGAAACACTGGATCCCCGCATCCGCGAGGATGACAGAAACCAAAACATTTTTACTTATTACTTTTTACCTATTCCCTCCTCTATGCCCCAACTCATCGCATCCTGAGCACACACGATCTGTCTCCATGGCACGCATGTCCTCCTAATCCGTCGGTCGATCGATCTCGATACGTGGCCAGGATTCTGGGCGTTCCCAGGAGGCAAAGTGGAGGAGTGAGAGTTCTTCCGCGAGTGTGCTATCCGCGAGACCGAGGAAGAGGTTGGGATCACGATAGAGAGGGACAGTATCGAACATGATATCTTCGTGGAGAACCGCAGTGTCCAAGGGATGAAGATATATTATTTTGCTGTGACATCGACATGGATCGGCATGCCTGAGAATCTCGAACCTACGAAACATACTGATATGCAGTGGTTCGCTCTCGACGACCTCCCATCACCGTTTGTCCCTCATCATATGGCGGCACTTGATTGCTTTCACAGCAGAAAAGCGTATACTGAGACCGATGTCGCACCATAAAACTCCACTCATAACTGGCAATCTCGCCTTTTCACTCAAAAAAATCCTCCTCGTCTCTGGGGATATATCCTATTATGTCCGCCTCCCTCGCACCCAGAGAGACTATATCCATGGCGACCGAGTCCGCGCACGTATCACGAGACGCGCAGACGGCTCACAGCTCGCAGAGGTCGAGGTGATATCACTTGTCGGACGTTCCCGTGAGACACTTCTTGCGAAGATCGTAGCAAAAGGCGGGAAACGATACCTCTCGGTGTTAAAAGAATTCGGATTCTATGAGACGACTCATGTGAAGTTCCCACCAGAGACAACGGAAGATGATATTTTTGTGATCCGTTTTACGCCTGATGGCGCGCCGATGATCGTGTCCAAATTCTCAGATAGTGGTGCCTTCGACTATGATGAGCGCCTCTTGTTCTTCGTGTCTGGAACTCGTATGGACTTCGCTCCAGCAGTGGAAGCAGAGGCAGCGCGTATCCAGTCTGAGAAGATCCAGACGAGAGAGCATATATCACCCATACGCAGAGACTTCAGAGATCGGTTCGTCTTCACGATCGATGGAGCGGATGCGAAGGATCTCGATGATGCGATCTCGATAGAGCAAGATGCTCATGGTAACTATCTCCTCTGAGTTCATATCGCCGATGTGGCTGAGTACATACGTGAGGACGGACAACTCGACAGAGAGGCCTACACGAGAGCGACGTCTGTCTACACGCCAGGGAAGGTTGTCCCGATGCTCCCAGAAGCGATATCCAACGATGTCTGTAGTCTCCATCCCGGAGAACCGAAGCTCGTCCTCTCGTGTCTCATGACGGTCGATCCACATGGTGCAGTACTCCATACTGAGATCTTCGAGGGGATCATCGAGAGTGCTCATCGAGGAGTATATGAGGAGATACAGAAGAGCTATGAGTGAGGGCACCTTGCCCTTTGTCATTCCGAGTGAAACGGAGGAATCCCTTTTTCCTCCACTTATAAGGAAGAGTCTATTTCATCCTCAAAAGATGATATTGAAAGGGATCTCTACGAGATGACAAAAAAAGGAACCCATAAAAATGACGGGAAATACCAAACTCTCTCATCCGCCCTCGACCTCGCATATACACTCTACGATATCCTGACACAGCGCCGCAAGAAGGAGGGGAAGATTCTTTTTGAGAGTTCAGAAACCGTATTCGAATTCCCTGCCCCAGCGGGTAAGGAGGATACCGGGGGGCTTTCGGGAGAAAAACTGATACCAACCAATGTGAGAAACCGTTCTCGTGTAGCCGCGCATATGCTCATCGAAGAATTCATGGTGATCGCCAACGAGGAGGTCGCACGTTGGTGTGATACGCACGGACTTCCTTTTCTCTCACGAGTGCACGGACTTCCGCCTTTTAACTCTGTCGATGTGATCCGCCGCATCATCGCAAAAGGAAAACAAGATCCCTCATCACGCCCGCGCGATGGAAACAGGCAAGACAAAAATACATCCCTCGAACCCCGAGAGATCCGCAACTTCCTCGATGCGCAGGGTGCAGACGATACATATAGATACTCTCGTCTCCTCCTGCCGAAGATGTCGAAGGCGGTCTACGCCGACCGCAAGCACCGACACTTCGGTCTCGCACTCGAGTACTATGCTCACTTCACCTCTCCGATCCGTCGCTATCCAGACCTCCAGGTACACCGCATCATCAAGGAGAAGCTCCACGGAACTCTCACCGAGGGTCGTGTCATCCACTATCAGAAGATACTGAAGAAGGTTGCTCGTCACTGTAGTGAACGGGAACGCGCTTCTGAGGATATCGAGCGCGCCTTCGACTCACTGTATGCTCTGCGATATATGGTAGACAAGGTTGGGCAGACCTTCTCAGGACGGGTCGCTGGGATCGCTGAGTTCGCCTACTTCGTAGAGCTCGCGAGTGGGATAGAGGTCACAGTCTACCTCCCACGCGAACGCCGATATATGATCGATGCGATGGAAGGAATCCTCTCGACAGTACAAGGGAAACGAATAGTCCAGATCGGCGAAAGGCTCGACGTGGAGATCACTGGCGTTATGACTGATGAGAGACGGATAGTCGCTGAGAAGCGGTAAGCTTTCTTTTTGACAATATAAGCCTTTTGCATACTATATTTCTACATTTTCGTATGAGTTCCCTTTCGGGTCTCGTATTTTTCATGTAAGTGCAAAATACGAGCTTTTCTCGTAGAGGCTGTCGTCACTGGAGTTATGACCCAGATGCCGAGACTCGTACATATTCTTTCATTTTTTCCCTTCATGGCTTCACAGAACGACACGTATCAGGATGACTACTATGCTCAGGTAAAAATCTCAGCAACATCCGATGACAGTGCAAAAAAACCCCTCAAACTCAAACTCAAAGCCGTCGTCAAAAAACCGACAGAGTCAGAGACAGAGGTAGCCCCTATAGAAAATATCACCCCAGAAACCCCAGAAACAGAAGTCATAGAGACTCCTGTAGAGCGCCCGAAGGCACGTCTCGTGGAGCGTGAGCACGCCAGCGAGTGACTCCTGCGTTCGGTGATGAACCGACCAAGCGTCCTCGATAAGAACGATGAACGTCGTGATACAGCCAAACGTCCGACGATATCATTCGGTAAGGCAGCTGGAGGATTTAAGCCTCTGGAAAACCGTCCAGTCATGCAACTCCCACCTGAAGAGCGCCGTGGTGCACGTCCTGCACGTCGCGATGGTGTTGCCCCTGTTCCAGCACGGACATCTACAGGACCAAGCAGGCTCCGCGATGATGCGAAGCCGATGTTCCAACGCGATATCGGATATGCGACTCCATCTCGTGATGGTACTGGGAAGAAAACAGGAAAAGAAAAATGAAAAGACTATACTGATGCTGATGGCAAGCGCCGCGGACTCAAGACGGTTGGTCTCGTCGATGATGGATCGTTCCAGCGTGGGCACAAGGTGAACTCTAAGAAAAAAGAAAAATCCCTCGAAGATGTGAAGCAGATACTCGTGGATCGTACTGGTCAAGAGGTCTCTGTGACGGACGTGACGAGTGTGAAGGAGTTCTCAGATAAGATCGGTATCCCAGTCGCGAAGGTAATAGGCGAACTCATGAAAAACTGAGTCCTCGTCAATCTCAATGCTCGTATCGACTTTGATACCTGTTTTCTCATCGGTGAAGCGTTCGGGATCAAGGTATCCAAGGAACTCTCCGAAGACGTCTCCGTCTCAGATCTCATGGATGGGAACATCGAGGACCTCGTGAAGGAAGAAGATACAACCAAGCTCATCACCCGTTCACCGATCATCTCAGTGATGGGACACGTCGACCATGGTAAGACATCGATCCTCGACTATATCCGCAAGTCATCGGTTGCATCAGGAGAAGCGGGTGGTATCACTCAGAAGATCGGAGCCTACCAAGTGACGAAGAATGATAAGCGTATCACCTTCTTGGATACTCCAGGACATGAGGCCTTCACGATCATGCGTGCCCGTGGTGCCAAGCTCACAGATATCGCAGTGATCGTCATCGCAGCTGATGAAGGTATGAAGCCACAGACTATAGAGTCGATCAACCATGCCAAGGAAGCAGGAGTCCCGATCATCGTCGCTGCCAATAAGATGGACAAGCCAGGTGCCAATCTCGACCTCATCCGTGGTCAGATGGCAGAACATGGCCTCCAGCCTGAGGATTGGGGTGGAGATGTGGTCCTCGTACCGGTATCTGCACACACAGGACTCGGCATGGATACACTCCTCGATATGATCCTCCTCCAGGCAGAGATGATGGAACTGAAGGCGAACCCAGATCGTGCAGCCGTCGCCACTGTCATCGAGGCCCACCTCGATCAGAAACTCGGTTCTGTCGCGACGATCCTCATCAACACTGGTACTATCCGCAAGGGAGACCATATCGTCTGTGCGGGGGCATCTGGTAAGGTCCGTACACTGAAGGACTACAAGGGTCGCAATATAGACTCGGCCCTCCCAGGTGCTCCAGTCCAGATCACCGGTCTCTCTGGTGTGGTCGATGGTGGAGATATCCTCCAGTCTGTATCCACTCCCGAGATCGCGACGACTCGTGCCAAGGAGTTCTCTCTCGCACGCAATACGAAGTCTATCCACGCGTTCGAAGGAGCCTCCCTCAGTATGCTCATGAGCCGACTCAAGTCTGGTGCACTGAAGCAACTGAAGGTAGTTCTCAAGGCTGACTCCAACGGTTCTCTCGAAGCTCTCAAGGCAGCTCTCTCGAAGCTCTCGACTCCAGAGACACAGGTGGTGTTCATCCATGCAGCAGCGGGTGATGTGAACCAGTCTGACGTCATGATGGCTGGTACCTCTCAGGGTCTGCTCATCGCGTACAACGTGGGTGTCCTCCCAGCGGCCAAGTCAGCGCTCAACCAGTCCAAGATCGAGTTCATCGATAAGAAGGTCATCTATCACGTACTCGAGAAGGTGGAGTCTATCATCACAGGTATGATCGACATCCGATTCGAAGAGCAGGAGCTCGGTATCGCAAAGGTGAAGGCCATATTCTATACAGGCAAGAACAACTCTATGATGATCGTCGGTATGAGTGTCGAGACAGGCCGTGTCGAGCCACGCGCCAAGGTACGTGTCATCCGCGCAGACTCCAAGGTCGGATCTGGTGAAGTCGCCAACCTGAAGAAGGGACCACTTGATGTCATCGAGGCTCTCGAAGGCGAGGAGTGTGGTATCAACTTCAAGGGTGATGTCACCATCATGGAAGACGATGTCCTGGAGTTCTACAAGATGGTGCAACGTAAGTAAAATATGGATAGACGAGGTTTTTTAAGAACATCATCCTTAGTGGTTAGACCTGCGTTTCAATGAACATGAATCATGCCACTTTTGATGTGACAAAAAGATTTTACTTCTGGTGATGGTTCTATTCCATGAATTCTAAGAGAGAAAATATGACAAATGTTAAAAGTAATACGCTACCATAGAAGCATGAAAGATACTCTTCCTCAAAATAGTGCAGAAAAGTTACTGGCTCTATTATGAAGTGTATGAACCCAAGTAACTGAACTTATACAAAAGACTCCATCTGCTGAAATAATCAATAGTATTTTTTGTACTGATAAGTTTGTTGGAACACAGATATTTTGTACACACTTCACATCATTATCAAGAACTCAAAAAACTCAGGCAATGAAGTTTTTGTTTTTTACAAATCCAGATTTTGTGAATTCAAGCAATGTAGAAGAATTGGGGGAACACTTTCTATGGGATAATAATTGAATTTATAACTCCAGGCACCATTCTTTTACTTATCCTGAATTCACACTTGCCAAGTGGTTTCATACACTTGATGATACGCAATATCAAGATTTTATAGATGCATTACCAGAATTTTGAGGACTAGATGATTGGAGTTGCCATAACTTGTTTGATAATGTATTTAATCCTGAATACTTCACAAGCGATTTTTCAAAGTGAGTCTGAAGACTGTCGTGATTATTTGATAAGGTTCAGGGCAAGAACTGGAAAAGAGTATTCCTAGAGCGAATGGTTGATAAAATAGAAGAGGGTGAAGTAGAAATAGATATATTGCTAGCATTACCACCTTCAAATCTACTATCCAAGGCAATACCAGTTATTCGATTTTTAGAATGAGAAGGTATCTTATGATGATGCGATGATATGGTTAGATATACAGCTCTCCGAACAGAAGCACTAGAGCAAGCAATAGTTAGTAATTTGGAAGTATGAACATTGAGTCAAGTTGAATTGTCTGCTCCATGATTGGAAGTACCTGTATATGCAGTTTGAATAATATGAGAAACCAATACTGGATTCAATATAGAATCTCCTATGCTTAAAGTTAAGGCAATACCTAGAACACCAGAACATCCTCGTGTTACACAATGAAATCCTCCCAAATTAACTGCAACACTTATGGTATAGTAGAATAGCTTCTATTCTTTTATCCCCCATAAGTCCATGTGACACAAATACTCTCAACTCTCCATCTCAGAACGAGATGAGCTCGAGTTCTTTCTCTCCG
>JANOIH010000044.1:0-1935 GCA_031407385.1 Candidatus Altimarinota bacterium
AGAATGATATTTTTCTCATCTCAAATCCAAAGTACGGATACATAGATGACTAAAAAAGGAGAGAAAAATCAAGTTGATTCTTTCCCTCCTTTACAGCTAAAAACGATCATTCCAGCCACACACTATTTTCCATTAAGCCAATTTTTTATAAACTGATGTGTGAAAAAACGAAAATCCCCTTTCTTAAGAAAGGGGATTTTTTGAATACTGGGACTATTGGAGTTGTGCCTCGACTTCTCCTGCGATCTTGATCGATGGAGTAAGTGTCTTCGCACCGAGGGCCCACTTCGCAGGACATGCAGTCCCTGGGTGTGCCTCCATGAACTGGAGAGCGGTGATCTTGCGGATGAGTTCCTCAGAGTTGCGCCCGAGTGGACCACTTGTCACCTCGATACCACGGCAGACTCCGTGTGGATCGATGATGAAGGTTCCACGTCCAGCGATACCCGTCTTCTCGTCGAGGATGTTGTACATCGCCGCAACCTCAGTCGTGTGGTCGGCGAGCATGAGATATGGGAAGTGCTTCATGAGGCCTTCGTGCTTGACCCATGCGCGGTGAGAGAATACAGTATCTGTACTCACGGCAAGGACAGTGACTCCCATCTCGTCGAACTGAGCCTTCGCTTCTGCCATATCCTTCAGCTCCGTCGGACAGACGAAGGTGAAGTCAGCAGGATAGTAGAACAATACTGTCCACTTCCCCTGCATATCAGCGAGGGAGACATTGGTCGTATCATCCTTGATCGGATCGTACGCGGGCAGGTCCCAAGCAGGTGCTGGGGTATCGATTTTTACCTCAGAGTAAAAGTATGATTCTTCGTGGTTATGGTCGTGGTCGTGTCAGCAAGACATAAGAAAAAAATTATAAATTATAAGTGGCAAGTTATTAATTCAAAAAGTACCAATTTTATCATGCCGTGGATATCCATTTTCCTTCCACTAATGCGAAGGAAAGAATCAATATCTCGTAAGATGAGCTTGAAAGGGATCTCTCCGAGATGACAAAACAAAAGAACAAACGAAAAAATAACACGAGAGAATTATATGAAAAACTCTCAGAAAATCAAGTATTTATGAGAATAATTCTCACTATAGGGACTATTCACCGAGCATCGATCGCATCATCCATGCACGCTTATCGATCTGACGCTTGGATCCGACGATGATATCCTGGGTGACGACATCATCTGCAGTCGCAGCAGCGAACGCGGTCATCTCATCACCGATATGTTCGTAGTCTTTGAGCATATTCTTCTGCATATTACGTGCCGTCATCGGGAGCTCGTATTCCATGAGGTGTGTCTCCTCGAGCAGATCTGAGAACCGAGACATCGGGAACTCGCGGAGGGCTCGGATACGCTCTGCGAAGAGGTCTATCTCCTCTGAGAGTTCGCTGTAGAGATCTCCGAAGAGTTCATGGTCATCCTCGAAGTGTGGACCGACCACGTTCCAGTGACAGAATCGGGCATTCTGAGCTGCGACTGTGTATGTAGCGATGAGATGATTCATCGCTGTGATGGATGGATTCTGTGTTGTCATAGTATGTGAGTTGAGTGAAGTAAGATATCGAGTATATCCTTCTTGTGGAGATTATCCAAGAAATAATACAGACAATATATTTTCTCTTCTTGAGAAATCAAGTATTTATGAGAATAATTATCACATTAGAAGTCTAAATTTTGACATGTTCAATAGAATATGATAGTCTATAGACTATGTCTGATGTATCATTTTCTCTGCATATTGAAGTTCATGAAGCTCAACCTCCTCTGCCAAAAAAAGACAGTATGTCATTAGTAACTATCCACCCCCAAAGGGGGTGGCTTTAGCAAAAAGACCCTAGAAGGGTCTACGACTATTGAGATGGAGAGGACAGAAGAAGTAAGTATGGTTTGTTAGAAGTTGAGATCTGTTTGGTTTCAATCGGATAGTTTA
>JANOIH010000003.1:0-18294 GCA_031407385.1 Candidatus Altimarinota bacterium
ATCGCTTCTGAATGGTTCGCATACTCAGGCCATACTTCCCTGAGAGCTCGAGATAGGTTTGTTTGTGGATAGAAAAATCCTCCCAAATTTTCCTATCCTGAGTTTCAATATGACCCTTGCGAGTACGAGCCTTATTTTGAAGTACATAGCCACAATCTTTGCATTTGTATCTTTGTTTTCATCGCATGAATCCATCTCGTTTGATCTGATGACTAGAACATTTTCCACATCGTTTTCTATAGGTTTTCGGTGTACTTTTATTCATCTGGCTAAAAGATAAGGAGTATTTGGCTCTATTATGCCAAATACTCCTATTTTTAGCCACACACTATTTTCTAATATACCTCATTTTTCTTTTTCATCTCTGATGGTAGTTGCTCAAGAGTAATCAAGAGGTCTATATATTCTAGGAGCAGTTGAATATAGGGAATATTTTGGATAGAGGTAGTGAATTTATTAAATCCATCTCTTAAAGCCTGTTTAACTTTAGTCGGATTACTCACGTTAGTAAGAGTACTCACAAGTCGGTTTCCGGTCGAATCAATTATCATCTTCACACTTCACTCGGGAAGGAGTTCTGGGATTGATGTGGGAATATTATTACTTTCTAGGAACTCGAGGTGCTTGTCTATGTAGAATATATGTCCTATCGAATCGAGTACTCTCCGTGCCAGAGTATCTTCTATAATTTGCCCATGGGCAGATATTTTATAGCTTCCTCAGAATGTTTCAAAAAATTGTTTTTTTGCTCCAATCTTATTGTCCTGATCTATAAGGTTTCTTACTTCATCTGCCATCTCCATGAGAACCTTTCAGTCCTTTCATGTTTCAAAGTGAAGAAATAGACGCTGAATATCAGTAGCTCAGAGAGAGCTAATATATCTGTAAATTCTCTCAACTTTTTGATAGATTGCCTCCCAATAATTAGTGTCTGGATCATCGAATTTCTCCACTTCCTGATCTCAAAAGAAAAGTCTTAGTACTATATGTACTTCCTCAGCACAGGCTCGTATTGACTGTATTGTATTTACTTCCAGTGGCGCAAAATTTCTTGCTCCAGTTTTTGCTTGAGTGAGTGCCTGGGCAAGTCTTGTTTCGGGTTTTATCTCGGATGTAGCTATACGTAAAGAATTCCCCATCTGGTAGTTGAAAAGATTATTGATTTTCCATGCGTTGCAGTCTCCTTAGGAAGGAGTATACATCATCCTCATATCAGTGAATCGTATATGATGTATGTCAATTCAGTGCTGGTATGATCTGAGAAGGAGTAAGATGAAACTGTGAAAGTAGCAATATGATTGTTTCTATATCTTTCGAAGACGGATCCATATTACTTAGTTCTTCTTTGAATGATTCAATTTCATTGATGCTGCGTTTTTGTTTGATTCTTAGAAGTGCTAAAAATATTGAGATCGCAGTATCGAATGCAACAGTGTCAGTTCTCAGATCTTGAATACTTTTCTCAAGTTTCTCTCCTCTTTTACTGAGAGCAAGGTAACACCTCTTTACAGTTCGCTTTCGTACATACTTGTATCATCGAGATCATTCCACATTATTGGGATCCTGCCTTACGAGTACGCCGAGTAGATAGTGTATACGTTTTGCCATTCACGCCACTCTAAAATATATCCCTCATCAAATACCATCCTTTTCAGATTTTACTCTTTTTTCTACTGGAAATGTAGTAACATTTCAGCTCATACGAAAATTATAGAATATTCTTTCTATTTTACAAGTTTATTTTTTACTTTTTAATACCCTGCATCCACTCCTCTATATCTCCACGTATCTCGGCGATCAGATCGGTATCTCGGAGGTCGGCGAAGAAGAAGTCCGGAACTCATGACTGGCGGACACCGTAGACCTCACCAGGGCCACGCAGATCGAGATCTATTTGTGCGAGTTCGAATCCATCATTGGTTGATTCCATGGCTTTGAGTCGGTCACTCTTGTACTCCTTGGTAGTAAAAAGATAACAATATGACTGATGTACTCCTCGTCCGACACGCCCGCGGAACTGGTGCAGTTGTGATAGTCCGAATCGTTCAGATGCTTCGATACAGATGACACTGGCGTTCGGATTGTTCACTCCTACTTCCACGACAGAGGTAGAGGAGAGGATATGGATCTTGTTCTCGTAGAACTCCTGCATGATACGGTCCTTATCCTTGCCAGACATCTTGCCATGGATGAGTCCGATCGTGAGAGTAGGGAAGACCCCAGATAGTACTTCTTGCATATTGGTCGCGGAGGCGATATCGAGCGTCTCGGATTCTTCAACCAGTGGTGATATCCAGTAGACTTGGCGTCCACTCTTCACTTCTTCAGCGATCCAGTTGTATATCTCGTGCCGTTTTTCTTCCTTCACGACGCGTGTATGGATCGGGAGTCGTCCTGCTGGATACTCATCAAGCACTGAGATATCCTGATCGCCATAGAGCGTGAGTGCGAGCGAACGGGGGATCGGAGTCGCGGACATGTTGAGACGATGGGGAACGATAGTGCCATGACTACAGTATTCCTCCAGAGCCTTGCGCTGCTCGACTCCGAATCGGTGTTGCTCATCGACGACGACGAAGCCGAGTCGAGAGAACTGGACAGAGTCCTGGATCAGGGCATGGGTGCCAAAGATAATATCCGTATCTCACGACTTCAGTCTCGCTCGTGCATCTTCCTTCATCCGTGGAGTGAGTGAGCCCACGAGGAGATCGGACCTGATCCCCCACTGCATGAGCCATGCCTCTTGTCCAGTGAAGTGCTGACGGGCGAGTATCTCGGTTGGCGCCATGATGGCGACTTGGAGAGATGCCTCACCCCCTGACCCCTCTCCTTCAGAGAGGGGAGCCAAAACTTCCTCTAGTTTTTTTACAAAACTTTCTGTATCAAGAACTTCCTCATTAGTAAATCGGAAAACATTAATTCATTTTTCTTTCATTTCCGTATCCCGATTTTCATCATATTCTTTTTGATATTCATGAATTTTCCCGTCAATTTCGATAACTACTTTGACCTCATGGCAATAAAAATCTGCAATGTATGTAGAAAATGGATGTTGTCTTCGAAATTTTAATCCAAAAAATCATCAATTTCTAAGAAGTTGCCATGTCATATCTTCTGTTTCTGTTGGATTTTTTCTCATCTCTTCTGCCAAGATATATATATTACCAAGTGCGCTATTATGCATAGTTTCATTCCCTTCTCTTTTAGGAGAAGGGCTAGGGATGAGGTGCTTCTTTCTCTGAACCAGTATCGCATGCACTGCCGCGAGCATCGCGACAACCGTCTTCCCAGTTCCGACATCACCCTGCAGCATCCGTGCCATCGCATGTGGACGTTCCATATCCTTCGTGATCTGGAAGAGGACGATCTTCTGCTTATTGGTCAGGGGAAAAGGAAGCGACTCGATCAGTGATCTCATGAGTTCTGTATCGAGCGTGAGGGCTGGTGCGAGTCCGAGAGAGTCACGTTCGAGGGCGTACTTCTTCTCCAGTCCTCGTCTCTGGAAGTGGTAGAGTTCCTCATATCCGAGCTCTGCGCGTGCGCGATCCCAGTCCTCGAGTGAGGTCGGGAAGTGGATCGCGATGATGTTCTCGACTCGAGAGCGCAGTCACTTCTTATCTCGGATCTCTCGTGGAACACCACTTTCTACCTCGGCGATCGTATGCTTGATCAGTGATATCTTCTCACGGATCCAAGCTCCAGGGATATAGTTGAGATCGGAGTAGACGGGGACGATCTCACGACGTGTCGCCTTCTCCTTCTCGATCTCAGAATTGGGGAATGAGAGACGACCGTATTCGTACTTGGGTTGGCTGTATATGAGGACGGTATCGCCTGATGCGAACTGTTGCAATAGGAACTTGCGGTTGAACCAGACAGCCTCAGCATACGACCCATCGGCATCGACGAGGACCGCTTTGATAAGGAGCTTTTTATTGCGGGTGGTCTCACTCGTGAGGAGCTCTATCCGACACTTCACTACCTGTTTCTCGGTGATCGTGAGGGTCGAGAATCTCGTCGCGACCTCGCTCTTGTCCTCGATATCACGCGGGAAATACTCGATGAGCTGTTCGGTGGTCTCGATTCAGGCTTCATGGAGCTTCTTGATATAGACGTCGGTCGTATGTAGGAGTGACTTGGTGAGGTACATGCTCGGATTATATCCAGACGTCCGCGAAAAGAAAATCGAAAATAAAAAACCGCCAATTATTTTTTGGCGGTGGTGATAGGTGGTTTCTTACTGGCAGTGTATGATGGACTATTACTCGATGCCATATTTCATTTTATGAGACTTTCAGAGATACTTGGAGTTATCTGCTTGAGCCAATCGAGAAATACTCATATCATAGCTTTTCATTCAGGAATTTCTTTAAAATTCTGCCTTAAAATATTTGCTTCTTTGTAGTTTCATGACTCATCTTGTTTTGTTGAAAATCAGAACAGATCGAGAAATTCTTTATTTCATAGAAGCTCTTCTTTTTGAGAACTAATAGGAGAATTTTTTTTTGATAGATGTATTGCTGCTCCAGAATGGAATCATTCTGAGTATACACTTGTACCTTTTATAAGGCCTTCTAACATGGACTGGGAATTAGCAAGCAGAATTTCTTTCCCAATCTTATTAATGTATCCGTATATTTTTTCTACCTTTCCTTTAACTTCGGTAATATCTTCTGGTGTTGGATTTCCTCTTTCTATTTTTTTTGTTATTGGAATAGGAAGTTTCAAATTCCCAGCACTTACTTCGGCTACAATATATTTACTTCATTTTAACGTAATAATATTCGCATTTGTGGTAAGGTGTGGGTAGATGCTATTGAGTGATTCGATGTCTGGCAGATTCTCTGGCATATCCTTAGAAGTTAATAATAATTATGCTGCTTCGGCGATTTTCCTCATCACTGGGAATCGTGTAGCGTGTACTACTCCTGGTCGATAGATCTCGAGATGGTGATCTGCAGTGAGGACGAGGGTACATCCAGTGAGGTTCTTGCTTGCGATATGATGTCCAAAGCTATGGATACCGAAGTGCTCTGCGATAGACTCCAGAGAGTGTTCCGCCTGGACAACGAGTTCCAGAGTGGAGAATATCGCCTCATTGGCTGCTGTGGCAACCTGGTCGATAATAGACATAGCATGCCACTGTGGGAGATCTTCATGATCATGGTGGAGAGCAAGAGTTGATGTGCTTGCGACTTCTGATGAGAACATAATAGAAAAATTAGATTGCCTAATCATATTGTCACATTTGCTTTTCTTTTGCAAATATTCGCTCACTTTTGTGATAAAATTCTTTGCAATTCTCTCGATCGTGTATATAATTCTCCTAGATTCAGTTTTCTCATGACCTCGGAGTGGCGTCGGAGAGAGGAAAACCAGTCAAAATGAAGTTGTTTCCCGCTGAGCGGGAGAAACTTGGGTGGAACCGTTCTGGATTCTCTAGAACCCCAAGAAAGTTTATCTTTTTTGTGGGTTCTTTTTGTATTATGAAAAAAATCTCTGAGCGCATCATCATAGATAATGGATATAAGCAAATTCGGCAATCCTTCTATGAAAACGAAAAAGGTAAGCAGCTGGACTTCCTCACTATCGGAAATGCAGATGCATCCAATGATAATGTAGTTGACCTCGTCCTGACTCCTGACTGACAGATCGTACTCAATAGAGAGTACCGATTCTGACCAGAGAAGTATGTGATAGGCGTTCCCACAGGCATCATAGATACAGGCGAATCCATCACAGAGGCTCTGATACGAGAAGTCTCCGAAGAGACGGGATACGTTCCTGAAGTTATCATCCCACTCGGTAGCTATATCGATAATCCCTATAGTCATGCGATCAACCACTTCTTCGTCACGAGATACATAGATACAGTTCTGAGTGCTCATGATGATGGCGAGGATATCTCCACGATCCTCGTGACTCCTCTCGAATGTGAGAAGATGATATTCGATGGTAGGATCGAGTGTTGCTTTACTCCTGGGATATACTTCCTCGCAAAGACAAAAACCAATAATTTTACTAATTTCTAAACGCTTATGTTTTCACTCGAACAACTCCAAGCCGAGATAATATCTATCCAAGGGCGCAACGCCCGAGTAGAAAAAAAAATCCTGGGAAACTTCATGGCAGAGAAAACTCGGAATCATCGTAACAAGTTACTTAGTCATGGTGCTCGTCTTCTGGTCTCTCGGAAATCCTGAACCAGTAACAAATGCGATCGTTCCGACACTTGGTTATACACTCTCGACACTCTCAATGGGGTGGATGAAGAAAATATTTATTAACAGAAAATAATATAAAAAAAATACTTATATATGGGTGAATTATTCTATGTATCATATTACTATTTTTTTTAGTGAGACCCTTAGTTCTATGAACTCAAACAATAGTGGAATGTGAATCAATGTGATGATATACATCATGTGGATTTAATCCTGTTTGTGAATCAGGCGATAGTCCTATATCAAATGTAACTTGATATCGATGTCCCGCAATCTGTTGTATACCAGATGAAAATTTGATGTGAAAAATACGATGACTTTTTCAGTAAATCCTGGATTGCTTCGTTCCTCTCAATGACGTATACAAAGCACTATTAATTATCTCTATCTACTATTAACTCTCCCACTTATGTCTACAGTCGAAATGTCTACACTCGTCACCTACGCTAAAACCAAAGGATTCGTCTATCAGGGATCTGAGATCTACGGTGGCCTCGCGAACTCCTGGGACTATGGCCCACTCGGTGCACAACTGAAGGAAAATATCAAAAATCTCTGGATCAAAGAATTCGTCCAGAAACGCAAGGATATGGTACTCCTCGATGCATCGATCATGATGAATCCCAATGTATGGGTCGCGTCTGGCCATGTCGGATCATTCTCTGATCCACTCATGGAGTGTCGTGGATGCAACACTCGTCATCGAGCGGACAAACTGATCGAGGAGGCACTCGAGAAAGATGCGAGCTTCCCTGTACCAAATAATTGGGCAGGCGATAAGACCTCACTGGAGGATCTCAATACCTATATAGCCAAGGGGCATATTGCCTGTCCTAGCTGTGGAGCCAAGAACTGGTGAGATGTGAAGCGGTTCAATCTGATGCTCTCAACCAGTCAAGGTACTACTGAGGATGCGACAGCACTCGTCTATCTCCGTCCTGAGACCGCTCAGGGAATATTCGTGAACTTCCCGAATATTGCACGCAGCTCACGCAAAAAGATCCCATTCGGAGTCGCTCAATGTGGTAAGGCATTTCGTAACGAGATCACACCCAAGAACTTCATATTCCGAACCCGTGAGTTCGAACAGATCGAGATCGAGTATTTCTGCAAGCCTGGTACTGATGCAGAGACATTCGAGCAGTGGCTCGTGGATGAGGGTCAGTTTTTCACGAGTGTGCTCGGGCTGAAGAGTGAGAAGGTCAGATTTGTCGAGATCCCAGCTGAGGGACTGCCTCATTATTCCAAGAGAGCTGGAGACTTTGAATATCTCTTTCCATTTGGCTGGGGGGAGATCTCTACTCTCGCGAATCGTACGGACTACGATCTCGGTGCTCATATGAAGCACTCGGGAGCGGATCTCTCATATTTTGACCCGTATGACAATACGAAGTATCTCCCCTACGTCATCGAACCATCGATCGGACTCTCTCGTCTGACACTCGCGGCGATGTGTGACGCGTATGATGAGGTCCCAGGTGAAGAGGGCACATCAAAAGTTGTGATGCGATTCGCCCCTGCTGTCGCTCCGATCAAGGTGGGGGTATTCCCACTGATCAAAAAATTCTCCGAGTCAGCGAACGAGCTCTACTCTCTCCTCTCTGCTGAGTTCATGTGTGAATACGATGAGGCAGGGACGATCGGAAAACGCTATCAACGAGCCGATGAGATCGGTATCCCATACTCGATATGTGTCGAGCCTGAGAACTATGATCAGGGACAAGTGACTGTCCGCGATCGAGATAGTGGTGAGCAAGAGATCGTTCGGATCGATGAACTCGTCACTTGGTTAAAAAAGAAAGGTTGCTAACAGATCAAAGCTCCTTGTAATTCAAGGGGTTTTTGGTACAATATGACCCATTATCCGAAAATAATATATGCATACGAACAACACCCCACTGAAGATACAGATGAAGGCGCTCCAACTCCCGAAAGACGTCAATCTCTCTAGAATCGAAAACCTCTTCAAGGTAAAGCTGATCAAGTCTATCGACTCCAGTTATTTCTGTGAGATATCAGAGTGAAAGAGTATTTTTTTCTACAAGTTCTCGGCGATCGTGTTCCTCGGATTCAGTGATGATGAGATTAACTTTTATCATGAACAGATCACTACAGGGTCACCCGAGAGAGTAGAGATATCCCAGTATTATGAGGTCTATGTGGATCCGACGATCGAGAAGGACTACATACTCCGTGATGACTTCATCACGATCAAAGAAGGGAGTATTGCCTTCTTCGAGATCATCGCGTTCTCACTCGCACATACCGTGGCGATGGAGTACTATGAGAAGATCACAGAGCAGTTCTTCCAGAAGATCAACTTCTATGATGACATCAAGAATCTTGGATCCATCCGCATGAGAGAAAAAGATCTCCTCCAATTCATAGCAGAACTCCTCTCGATCAAGCACAAGATCGTGAACGAACTCTATCTCTTCGACAAGCCAGAGATCCTCTGGGACGATATCCGACTGGAGCGACTCTATACGTCTCTGTATGGATTTTTTGATATAACAGATCGGTTCAAGTCTATGGAGTACAAGCTCGACTTCATGAATGAAAATATCACCTTCCTCTACGATGTCCTGCATACACGCAAGTCGCACTCCCTCGAATGGGTGGTGATATTGCTCATCTGATTCGAGATCATCTTCACACTTATAGAGTTCTATGACAAACACTTCTTATAAAAATTAAAAAATATGCACTCTCTCATCGACTCCCTCTTTTCGTTTTTCTCCACGATCGACTATACTGCCATATTCATCCTGATGACCCTCGAGTCATCGATATTCCCAGTGCCATCTGAGCTCGTGATGATCCCCGCAGGAGTATCTGCAATGGGCGGACATATCGATCCAGTACTCGCCACACTCGTCGGTGGAGTCGGTTCTGTAGTGTGAGCCCTACTCAATTATTTCATTTTATGAAAATGGCTCGGAAAACCATTCCTCGAAAAATATGGCAAATATATCCTCATCACCCCCGAGAAATACAAACGAGCCGAGGATCTCTTCGTCAAAAATGATAAGATCTATACATTCGTAGGACGACTCATCCCTGTCGTTCGTCACCTGATCTCGATCCCTGCTGGTATTTTTGCTATGCGGATGACTCCGTTTGTCTCGATCACATTCGTCGGAGCCACCCTCTGGTGTGGGATCCTCGTAGCACTCGGCTACTATCTCGGAGAGCCCGTGATCGCAGTGACCAAAGAATACGGCAAGGAGCTGACCTATGTGGCGATCCCGGCGATTGCTGTGTATGTGTGGTACAAGATATTTAAAAAGTAAAAGATGTGAAACGCTTCTTTCTAGAACATCGTAAGTCATTCGACTTTATTTGGAATAAGATTTTCTCTCAACATATTGGGTATTTTGCATGGACACTACTTTCTCTCGTAGTATCGAGTGCTATAGCTATAGTCCTTCCATATCTCGCGAAGATAGAGCTCGATCAGCTTACCTCGGCAAGTACAACTATTTTTGGACTTACAGTAACTTCACCGATAGTTTTACTGAGTATCATCCTGATTGCCATATTTATTACAGAGCTCACCGAGAGCGTCGTATCATTTCTTTTTTCTCTCAAGACGCGTATCCAGAAAGAGATCATCGACTATGGACTCAAGAAGGAGATATATTCACGTATCTATCAAGTAGATCCTGGTTATACCATGATGGAACGCTTCAGGCGTATGATGAGTTCTGTAACAGGTGTGATCAATAATATCCCCGATGATATAGAGAGACTTTTTAGAACGTATATTGGATCTTTTATTGAGATAATTACAGTATGACTGATTGCCTCTTTTTTTGATTGGCGGATATTTGCCCTGATAGCTCTCGCGAGCCTGATAAACTATGGGATCAATAGATTCTCTGAGTATTATAATCGCAAACATGAGCTATCCGATATGTATGAACTCAGTTGGGAGATGCATACGATCGAGCGGGCAATATCAGAATCCTATCATCATATCGCGAGCAACGGTGCTGCAGATATGCTTCTCGATAGGTACTTTGCACTCAAGATGCAACAACTCGATGCTGTAAAAAAACAAGAAAAAATAGGCTTCATAACAAGAATCGCAGAACAATTATCCAATGGTGGAGCAATTTTATGAACGAAGATTATTGTTGGATACCTTATATTTGCTGGGACATGATCCGTTGGACTGATGGTTATGACAACGATGTATACGAGTCGTATCAGTCGTGTCATGGATCAGTTTTTTAGAGCATTTTCTGAGCGATATGAGCTTGTTGAAAATATATCGATTCTTCAGTTTTTCTTAGATTTTATCGATGAAAAATCCAAACATCGCACAGAGAAGGTTTCTCATGCTCCAACATCTATCGATATCAAAAAGCTCAATTTCTCTTACCCAAAACCAGCCCAAGCCGAAGTTGCATTCCTCGATATCAAGATCGCTACACTCAAGCGCTTGATCAAAAGTCGAACATGAGATAGTTACTATCTCGACGAGCTCCATACATACGAAGCGGCTCGAAAAGAAGCACTCCTTGAGAACCCACAGATACTCACTCAACTGGATATCTCATTCCAGAAAGGGAAAATCTATGGTATAGTTGGGAAAAATGGTGCAGGTAAGACAACCCTTACTTCCATATTGCTCTGATTCTTCTCAGAGTATACAGGCTCGATACAGATAGATGGCAAAGAATTATCACAGATCGATAGAGTCAGCTTACAACAACTTGTTGGATATGTGAGTCAAGATCCATATACGATGCATGGAAGATTCACCATCCGAGATAATCTCACTCTCTGAGTTCGTAGACAAGTAGATGATGATGAACTCTATAGATATCTCGATATGTTCGGTATGGGAGAGCGTATACGCAAGGAGCGAGAGTGACTCTCAACACGTCTCCAGATGGATATGGATCTCTCTGGCTGACAGAAGCAGATCCTCGTCCTTATCCGTGTGATGCTCCAAGATCGCCCTATCCTCATACTCGATGAGTGAACCAATCAACTCGATTCAGAGAACGAGATGCTCGTGATGAATAATCTACTCAAGAACAGAAAAGATAAGATTATTATATTCGTCACACATCGTATGAATACTATGAAAAAATGTGATTGGATATATACTATCGAAGCAGGGAATATCCAAGATTCAGGAACACCGAAAGAACTCGCAACACGAGAGAATATCTATAGGCAATTTCTCGATATCTGAGAACAAGATTTCTAAAAAAAACCTATGAATCCATTCAAACTCATATCTTCTCGTGAAGTCTACAAGAATCCGTGGATGTCACTTCGTGAAGATATCGTCATCAAAGACTGAAAAGAATGACTCTTCGGGGTGACTACTTATTGAGAAGGTACTGCTATATTGGCTCTCGATAATGAGAACAACGTGTATCTCGTAGAAGAATACAAGTATGCTCTCGGTCGAGAAGATATCAATCTTCCTGGAGGATCTACAGATCCAGGGGAGGCACCACTCATAACCGCAAAGAGAGAGCTCCATGAAGAACTCGGCATCGAAGCGAGAGATTGGATAAGTCTATGACATATCCACCCACTCACGACAATCGTCTCACAGACGGAATACTTATTCCTTGCTCGCGGTATTTCTTTTGTAGATAAGTCAGCAGATACATGGGAGGAGACAAAACTCCTCAAGATCCCATACACCCAAGCTATCCAGATGGTCATGAACTCCGAGATTACACATGGTGCGAGTGTTGCCGCGATCCTGAAGGCACAACAATATATCTAAAAACAAAACATATGAACAATCTAATTTTTATCCATGGTGGTGAATCATTCGCTGATGAAACTGGGTATCAAAAATTCTTACGAGAAACCTATATCGATTGGCAGGCCGTACCTTGGAGTCCAGAAATAAAAACGTCCTGGGTTCAAGAAATCGCAAAAAAGTGGTATTCTGAGTGAAATCAGGTTTTTATGCCAGTTTTTCCGAATAAACTCGACTCAAAATACGCAGACTGGAAGATCGTGTTCGAAGCGATCATGGACAGACTTGACGCGGGTGATCGACTCACGTTCGTAGGATGATCACTTGGCGGATGCTTCTTGTTGAAGTATTTTGGAGAGATACAGAAGCATGACGGAAGCATATCTGAGATAATTAGAGAGAAGATCAGTCCTCTTTTTATCGATAATATCCATCTCCTTGCAGCGTGTATCTCAGAGTGAGACTTCAGCGTGCCTGAGAACTATGATGTCCTCAGATCTCTCGGGAACAAAGTACATATCTGGCATGCCGAAGATGACATGGTTGTTCCTTTTTCTATAGGTGAAGAGCTCGCGAGGGAACTCCCCGATGCTGTGACTCACTTTTTCACACCTGAGGCATGATATGGACACTTCCGTGGGATCGAGAGGCTTCCAGAACTTGAAACAGTGATTTTTAAAAAGTAAAATATGGAATCTTGGCTCATATATGCAATCATCGCAGCATTATTTTCGGGGATATCAGCCTTCGCACAGAAGATCGCGAGTCACGATAAGATAGATGCAGTATTCTTGATTATAGCGAACGCAGGAGTGATGACGGTAGTTTCATTTTTATATGTGCTCTCTCAGGACTGAGGCTTCTCTCTCGGATGACAGGCACTCTGGATCCTCGCTCTTCTCTCTATCCTGGCAGGTGCCCAGTTTTTCAACACTCGTGTCCGAGCAGAAGTCCTCAAATACCTCTCATCGTCAGAGTATTTCGTGAGTGCACGTATCCTGATGACAGCAGTTCTGACAGGATTCGGCATCCTCGTATTCCGTGAGGCGATATCTACAGCACAGTTCGTATGACTCGTGATCGGAAGCTGTGGTATCATACTCCTGTTCGAGGAAGATACGAGACTCCAGCACTCACGCAATTGGGCTCGGGCAGTATACCTCCTGATCCTCTCAGTCATACTCGGAGCTATCATACAGATCAGTGCGAAGTATATATCACTTGCATCAGATCAGATCGGTCTTATACTTTTTTATGAAGGACTGATGCTTATAGTTTTTCTTGGTATCTTCTATAAGAATAAGATGCCATTTGTTGTCAAAAATCTTTTTGGATGAAGAGAACTCGCCATCGCGATGCTTTTTGGAGTGAGCATATATGGAGCTGCGGTATTCAATTTTCTTGCATTTGCTTCTCATGGTCCGGTTGGTATCGTCAGCAAGATCATATGATATTCTCTGTTTATCCCGATTATCCTCTCGATGATATTCTATCATGAGAAGCTCACTCTCAGAAAATGAATTGCCCTCATCCTCACCATAGTGAGCATATATTATCTTGGCTAAGACTTTAGTTCTGGTAGTGGAAGAAGAACGGCACAACATTCCCTTGCAAAAAATCACTTCACGCATAAGATAGTTACATATTTTTCTACCATTATGTTCAAAGTATTCTGAGTCGGGAACGACGATAAAAATCCACACACAAGTCATGACACACATGGTCACGATGATCACCATACGGATGCACATGCTGTGAGTCATGCCATCGAGGTCGACATGCACGATAGTCATGACCATGAGACTGACATCGGACAGATTGCCGTCGATATCCTCGATACAGCGAGTGCGCTCATCATAGTAGCACCCGTCGCTGGAGTCGACCCGACCGAGGTCGATATCGGCCTCTCACGCAATATCCTCACGATCTCATGACATCGTCATGAGGCACCGATCTATCTCGATGCGAAGCGCCTCCTGGTAGAGGAGTGTTTCTATGGAGCATTCTCACGGTCCATCATCCTCCCGGAGAATCTCGGATTCGACCGGATCCGAGCGACTATAGAGCATAACGTCATCATGATCGAGATCCCGAAGCTCACTCTCATATCCAAGTCTATCAAAATAGGCGAATAATTATCACACAATGTTTTTCCGTAAAAAATCATCAACCGACGAATCCAATGTCGCTAAGAAGGGTATCAAGAAGATGGACGCACTCGTCACTGGCGTCATCCTCTCGGGTATCGTCGCATCGATCTATGGAGTGAAGAAGCTCAGAGAGAGAGAGGAACAAGATACTGAACACGAAGCGACACATATGACTCCTCATATAGAAACAACTCCAGAGAGCAAAAAGTCCTTCCTCGATCGTATACTCCGCAGATAATACGTATGCAGAAACTCATCCTCTCACTTCTTGCCCTCATATCTTTCACCACGTTTTGTGGTGTTGTTTTGGCTGCGCCAACATGTCAGACGCCTCCTGCGATGATCGACTTGGAGTCGAAGTTCAATGAGCTCTCCGATACTGCAGTGTTCAATATAGAGGATTGTCTTGCTGCACGTAATACTCGCACAGAGTCATCGATTACGGACTTCACGTGTCCAAGTGGTGATTATAATACGAGTGACCGACCTCATACCGACGAAGTACTTGCATATCAACTCGCGGTTGCAACGGTATTCGCTGCTATAGACGAGGATGCTCTCAAGTATAGCAAGTCACTCCAGTGTATGCGTGAGCGTGACCCGATCAAGTGGACTGAGACCAATAGGATCGTTATCCATGGAGACGGAGCATCGGTTGAATGATACTCACAGAAGTACCATGATATATGTGATGAGACCTTTATCATCCGACTCATCAATACTCCTACCCAAAAATATATCAAATCGACAGATTTTGCCCCGCAGTGGTTCGACTGTAAAGATCTCGCAGATGCCAAAGTTCAAGCCCTCGATAATCTCACTGCTCTCCTCGCGGCCAACGGGATCGGGAAGTGATATGAGAACGACAAGGATAAGTTCATCACACAAGTAAAAGGAAAATATAAAACACTCATCGTAAAACTCGCAGACTATATGAAACTCGTCTCGACAGCAGTCTCGAAGCTCGATACTTATCTCACCAACACTATCCGTTAATCCGATGCGTGATACGCCTTACATCCGTGCGAAGAAGTCCCTCGGGCAGAACTTCCTCATCGACGAGGAGGCGCTCTCTGATATCGCGAACTCAGTAGTCGTAGAGGACAGACATATCATCGAGGTGGGCCCTGGATATGGTGCGCTGACCGATCATCTGATCGTAGGACATCCAGCATCACTGACACTCGTCGAGCTCGATACTGATATGATAAAAATTCTCGAAGAGAAATATCACTCACCGATTACCATCCTCCATCAGGATGTACTCCAGTTTTCTCCAGATTTTGATGAATATTCCGTTATTGCGAATATTCCGTATTATATCACATCACCGATCTTGTTCCACTTTCTCTATGCTCGCGAGTTCGCATCTCCACAGGAGATGGTCATCATGATGCAGGAGGAAGTGGGTAAGAAGATCCTCGAGTGACGTCACCCTCGCAAGCCTCACCACTCATTCCTCTCGCTATGCATGGAAGAGGCATGTACTGACATCGAGATCGTACGATACGTGCCACGTACCTCTTTTGACCCAGCGCCGAAGGTGGACTCTATCGTGCTCCGTTTTGTCGTGAAGACAGACCGCGATCCAGACGAAGAGAAACGCCTGATCCATCTCTGGAAGGTAGCGTTCTCTCATCCGCGCAAGACACTCCTCTCGAATATGAAGGGGAGTACCTATGATATCACACAGATCCGCACTATCATCACCGAGCTCTGATATGATGAGCGAGTACGCGCTGAGGCGATCGCGAGAGAGGATTGGAAAAGATTTCTATAGGGATGTTCTCATATATTCTTCTCCCTTCATCGTGATCTGTCGTCCTCGTGGTGTCCGCTCGAGGAATCCGATCTGCAGGAGATATGGCTCGACGACGTCCTCTATGGTCGCCACTTCTTCACCCACGACAGACGCGAGTGTCGAGAGTCCGACTGGACGACCATGGAACGACTCCATGAGATGTCGCATCAGCTTGCGATCGAGGATATCGAGCCCGTATCTATCCACACCAAATCCCTCGAATATAGCCTCACACTCATCCTGACTCTCGATAGACTTACCCACGGTGGCATAGTCACGCAGTATCTTCACATACCGATTTGCGATACGAGGTGTCCCACGCGACCTATCTGCCACGGAGAGGATCGCATCATCCGAGAGACTTTCTATGCCAAAAAGTCCAAAAGATCGACGAATGATCTTCGCGAGGTCTGCAGGTTCGTAGAAGTCGAGCTTCATCACATTGCCGAAGCGGTCACGTAGGGGATTGGACAGGTTGGATAGACGAGTCGTCGCACCGATGAGGGTGAACGGGGGGATATCCATCTTCACACTCGTAGATCCTGTTCCAGAGCCGATCATGATATCGATCGTGTAGTCCTCCATCGCTGAGTAGAGTATCTCCTCGATCTGAGGACGGAGCCTATGGATCTCATCGATAAAAAGAATCTCCCCCTCAGTAAGACTCGTGAGGATAGATATGATATCTGACTGTTTCTCGATCGCAGGGCCACTCGTACTCTTGATCGCTGCTCCCATCTCATGAGCTATGATAGTCGAGATCGTCGTCTTCCCCAGACCAGGAGGACCATAGAACAGGATATGCTCGAGTGGCTTGTTGCGTATCTTCGCACTAGAGATCGCGACTCCGAGATGCTCCTTCATCTGCGACTGTCCGACGTACTCATCGAGCCTGCGCGGACGTAGTGATATCTCAGAGATGATCTCTTCTTCTTGTACCTTCGGAGATACGGTGCGGGTGATGTCGGGTTTGGATGACTGTATAGACATGGATGTAAGATACTGATTTTTTTAGAAAAATCAAAATATCATCTAAATATCCCCAAGAACGTGTTTTGCTTTTTTGTTATAACTATACCAACACCAGATCGTTCACAATGCTCATGCTCCTATGCCTCATAGACTCGCCGTATGAAGCGCTGCGTCGAGTTGTGTGATGCTGTATTCGATAGGGGGCACCCCATAGCTTATGAGTAATGTATTGATGTCTTCCAAAGTTGTCGATCAACCGAGATCCTCTAGGAACGATTTTCCTCACATGAGCTTCACAAGTGAGGCCATCGTGATAGCTGTTTTGGTTTTTCCTACCATGCTTGGTCAGAACTCTTTTTGTTTCTCTACGGGTATTTTCCCCACTGGTAAGCAAGGTGTGAACTATAGAGTAGTTGCAGGGTAAGTGTAGCTGTCAGTATAACTCTCTCATGAACCGTAGGTGATACGATCGCAAGAGCTGATAGTCCAGTGACAAAAGAGATTGCATCTACTTTCGGATCAAACTTTTTTCAGAATTCTGTTTTCTGATCGAGAGTTCTGGCTGCAATCCCGTCGAGTCAGTCACAGGCTGCACCTATAGCATAGGCAATTGCATATCATATATTCACTCATCACATAAGAACTGCTAGGCTACTTGCTAGCATAATTAGTCCTCGTACTCACGTGATCGTATTCGGGACATTTATTACTTTTTCACCGTTATATGTATAGTCGCGTAGGTTCATATATTGATTTTATATCAAAATTATAAATAAAGTCAAATAAAAGTTTGACAAAAATATAATATGTAACTATAGTGTTTTTCCTATACTCTATTTTTATAGATTGAATACACAGAATACACCATCGGATATTCCATTATTACTCACCCATGATGATTTCCCGAATTCATTGAGATCTCTTCTTGATGGCTTTAGTGAGAGGGAGATCAAATTAGTCAAAGAAGCCTATCGGATCTCTGTAGCGGCTCATGCATGACAACAGAGAAAATCAGGTTATAGTTATATCTCCCATGTGAGAGCTACAGTCAGTGGTATGCAAGATCTGGCCAAGGAACCAGTCATGAAGCTCAGCCCAGATGATATTATCGTCGCCTTTTTACATGACGTTTTAGAAGACCATCCACAATATTTTGATGAGATATATAATAAGTTCGGATATGATATAACTTTCCGCATACTTTCTTTATCGAAGCCAAGTAAAGGACTCTTTGAAAAATGGAAAGAAATCATCCCACAAGATAAAAAGAGGGTAAATAGAAAAAATAGTGTGCTACTTTTGGTTCCTAAAAGTGATCCAAAGTGCTATAAATGACTCTAATCTCTTTGGGCTGAGTCACTTATGTTCTTTGATTCATTCTTCTGCAAATACTCAGAAATATCACTCTAA